>NZ_SGSW01000014.1:0-102303 GCF_004209125.1 Acinetobacter sp. WCHAc060033
AAGAGCCTATTGATTTAATTGTAATAGATGGCTATGTCACCTTAGGAGAAGATCAGCATCATGGTTTAGGGCAATATTTATATGAAGCCTTGGATTATAAAATTCCTGTGATTGGTGTAGCTAAAAATGAATTTAAAGGGACGCCAAAATATTGTGAAATTTTACGAGGGCAAAGTCAGAAGCCTTTATATGTGACTGCAATTGGGATTGATTTGGATGTCGCCAAGAATCATGTGGAAAATATGTATGGGAAGTTTCGTATTCCTGAATTGTTGAAAGAGGTTGACCGATTAAGTAGAGCAATACCATAATAATCTAAGTTTTATTAAACTGTTGTAAATTAAAATTATTTAATAATTTTTATTGTGAAAAAAAGGTTTGGAAAAAATGGATCAAACACTGAGTGACCAAAGAAATGCAATCAATTATATTGAGTTTAATGTTAGAGACATTCAGAAATCAAAAGCTTTTTATCAACACTTAGGTTGGACTTTTATTGACTTTGGATCGGCGTATTGTGAGTTTAATTCTGGGGCTTTAAAAGGTGGTTTTGCTCAATCTGACAATGTAAAAAGTAGTGGAGGGGTACTGATCATTTTGTACAGTCATGATCTCGAAGGCAGTTTACAGTGTGTAAAAGATGCAGGAGCAAAGATTGTGCAAGAAATTTTTAGTTTTCCTGGTGGCCGCCGTTTTCATTTTCAGGATTTGGATGGATATGAGCTGGCAATTTGGTCTGAGTGAGTACATTTGAAATAATTCAATAAAAAACCACGCTAAAAAGCGTGGTTTTTCAATCAGTATGATCTAATTATAAATTAGATTTTACCAACTAAGTCGATAGAAGGAGCAAGAGTCGCTTCGCCTTCTTTCCATTTAGCAGGACATACTTCACCTGGGTGAGCGTGAACGTATTGAGCTGCTTTAACTTTACGAAGAAGTTCAGAAGCATCACGGCCAATACCACCAGCATTGATTTCGATGATTTGGATTTTACCTTCTGGATCGATCACGAAAGTACCACGGTCAGCAAGACCAGCAGATTCGATTAATACTTCAAAGTTTTTAGCAAGAGTCCAAGTTGGATCGCCAACCATTACGTATTGGATTTTTTTGATTTCTTCTGAAGAATCGTGCCAAGCTTTGTGAGTGAAATGAGTGTCAGTAGAAACTGAGTAGATTTCAACGCCTAATTTTTGGAATTCAGCATAGTTGTCAGCAAGGTCGCCAAGCTCAGTTGGGCAAACAAAAGTGAAGTCAGCAGGATAGAAGAAAACTACAGACCATTTGCCTTTAAGATCAGCTTCAGTAACTTCGATGAATTGACCGTTTTGGAAAGCTTGTGCTTTAAATGGTTTAACTTCAGTATTAATCAAGCTCATCATTATCTCCATGATTGAGGTTAGTCTTTAATTTGAAAGTAGAATAGTGCATTTTTACTTATTGGGGAAATAGTATTTTTTCATGGTTAATATCGGAAAATCCGAATCAGTCAAATTTTAACACTATTTCTTCAATGAATCGTTTTGTTCATGCAGCATCATTTCCATGTCATTAAAACATTAAAAACATGATCGCTGAATGACAAAACAATCACTTTTACTGCTAAAACAACATGCAGTCAGATGGGCTTATTTTCAAGGGTAAATTTTCAAAAAAGTTATAAAAAATATTTCAAAGCTTAAATTTTATTCAGCTAAGATAGGCTTTTTTGCAACAAATGTGTCTATGGTCACAAGTCAAATTCTGAGAGTTCTAGCTGTTATTTTTCTTTTGATTGCTTCCGTATGTGTAATTTGAGGGAACGGTTCATTTTGTCTGTATGAATATGTAGGGCAAAATACAGTCTGGTCATTTGATCAGTTAAATGGCGGTATAAGCAAAGATCCAAGTATATTTGGCATGAGTGCCTTGACAGCATTGATTTTCTTTATACCTTTACTGTTGTCTTATCATCGAGGTTGGTATTTGTTATTTTTTGTTGTGTTAGTTCTTCTGCAAACAATTTTCCTGAGTACCATGATTGATTCGCCTTCAGTATTGGGCTTGGTGTATGACAGTATTGTCTATTGTCAAAATTATTGGTTGTTGGCTTGGGTGATTGGAGAATCATTATTTCTTATTTTAAGTTTGGTGTTTATTTTTTATGATTTTGAAAATTAAAAATATCTTTAAAATAAACCATGATAAGTAAATGATTTTCATGTTTTTCAGTCAAATTATTTTGATTTTTATCATTTTAAATTTGATGTATCTCAATTTTTCCTCATATTGGAAATAGAATGGTGAAAGCAAAAAAATATCAATTCCTCGCTATTGCAATTCTCGTAATTGCTTCGCTGAGTACATTTGTAGCATTTATTTATGATGATGCTTTTTGTGTGACAGGTTATGGGGTAGAAGGTATTACTCATTTAAATACGATAGGTTTTGCATCTGATGAACCTGTATTATTTGTTTTTGCAGGGATCATTGGATTATTTTTTGCCATTCTTTTAAGTTTCAGCAAAACTAAATTTTGGTTTTTCGCAGTAAATATGGTCATGTTGATGTGTATGGCGATTCCGATGAGTATGTTTTCTGCTGCACCTTTTTATCAAGTTATTTATGAAAGTATTTTTCTCTGTGGTCATCGTGTATTACTTAGCACTGTTCTAATCTTTTATTTGTATTGGGGTGCTGTGGCAATTTACTTGTTAAAACTCGATAAAACTTGAAAGCGAATGGATTCATCTTTTATTCAAAACGCTTACAGCGTAAAATGTTTCGTTCAAAATTTATCTTTAGGAAAATCTATCTGTGCCAAATCAGTTCAATGTCGATCAATTGGTCATGGTTCGGGATCGTCATCGTTTAAGTCGGCTGAAAAAAGGCAAAGAGGCGAATCCTGAAAAATTTCAAGAACTATTTGAAAAATCCAATCATCAGGTCAAAAAGCGTTTTGCAAGTTTACCCACCATTAAACTGAATCAAGACCTGCCTGTAACCCAATATGCAGATAAATTGATTGAAGCGATTCAAAACAATCAAATTATTATTGTGGCAGGGGAAACGGGTTCGGGTAAAACCACACAGCTTCCACAGATTGCGATGCTTGCAGGGCGTGGCTTAACGGGCATGATTGGTCATACCCAACCGCGTCGTTTGGCGGCTCGTAGTGTGTCACAACGTATTGCTGAAGAAGTTGGGCAAAAACTCGGTGAATCTATTTCCTTTAAAGTTCGTTTTAATGAACAAGGTTCAAATGATTCAATCGTACGTTTAATGACGGATGGTATTCTGCTTGCAGAGCTATCCAATGACCGTTATTTAAATAAATATGACACCATTATTATTGATGAAGCGCATGAACGTTCGCTGAATATCGACTTCATCATGGGCTATTTAAAACAAATTGTTAAAAAGCGCCCTGATTTAAAAATTATCATTACGTCTGCAACGTTGGATGTAAATCGTTTCAGTCAATATTTTAATAATGCACCAATTTTTGAAGTGGAAGGGCGTAGCTTCCCTGTAGAAGTGGTCTATCGTCCAATTTCAGAATTGACGATTGGGGGGAGTGATGATGACGATTTCGATGATTTTGAAGAAAATCTACCTCGTGCAGTGGTATCGGCAGTGGAAGAATGTTTCCACGATGCGGAAAGTAAGGGGCATCCTGAACATGCGGATATTTTGATTTTCGCAAGCACCGAACAAGAAATTCGAGAATTACAGGAAACCTTACAGAAATTTGGTCCAAAACATACCCAAGTTTTACCACTTTATGCACGTTTAGCACTTGCAGAACAGCAGAAAATCTTTAATCCTTCGGGTGGTGGACGACGCATTATTATTGCCACTAACGTAGCGGAAACAGCTTTAACTGTACCGAATATTCGTTATGTGATTGATAGTGGTTTTGCACGTATTTCACGTTATAACTATCGTTCTCGTGTACAACGTTTACCGATTGAAGCCGTTTCACAGGCAGCAGCGAATCAGCGTAAAGGACGTTGTGGTCGTATTGCACCGGGCGTGTGTATTCGTTTGTATTCTGAGGAAGATTTCCAAAGTCGTCCTGAATTTACTGAACCTGAAATTAAACGGACTAACTTGGCGTCAGTTATTCTGCAAATGCAAAGTTTAGGTTTAGGTGCTGTTGAATCTTTTGATTTTATTGAGCCACCTGATCACCGTTTGGTGAATGATGGTCGTAAGTTGCTGATTGAGTTGGGGGCGATTCGGGATGAGCAGAATCAGAATTCTCCTAAGATAAATGAGGGAGATTTAAATTCTCAAAAAGAAAATCCCCCTCTTGCGGAGAAAAACTCCTCACCTTTTTCCAAAGGGGGACTTCAAAGCAAATCAAATAAGAAAGATTTATCACAAGGCGAACTCACCAAAATCGGTCTACAAATGGCGAAAATGCCGATTGACCCACGCCTTGCTCGTATGATTTTAGGCGGTGCGCATTTTGGTGTGTTGAATGAAGTTTTGGTGATTGTGGCAGCACTTGCGGTTCAAGATCCACGTGAACGTCCTGCCGATAAACAAATGCAAGCGGATCAAAAGCATGCATTGTTTAAAGAAGCGGATTCAGACTTTTTGTTCTATATCAAACTGTGGAATACATTGACTGAGAACCGTGAAAATTTAAGTGAAAATAAACGCCGTGCATTTGCAAAACAGCATTTCTTAAGTTGGTTACGCCTACGTGAATGGAAGAAGACCCATGAGCAATTGCTTGATTTAGCACAAGGTTTAAAGCTGTCTTTTAATGAAAAGAAAGCCAATTATGAAAATCTGCATCGTGCTTTATTGACAGGTTTATTGTCTTTTATTGCCAATAAAACTGATGAGCGTAATGTGTTTACGGCAGTGCGTCAGCAAAAAGCCCGAATTTTCCCTGCATCAACCTTGCATAAAACCAATACGCCGTGGGTGATGGCATTTGAAATGGTGGAAACTTCGCAAGTGTATTTGCGAACTTTGGCGAAAATTGAACCTGAATGGATTTTATTAGCTGCTCCAAATTTATTAAAACATCATTATTTTGAACCGCATTGGGCGAAAAAGCCGGGTGTGGTCAATGCCTATGATCAGATTTCATTATTCGGATTAATTATTGAGCCGAAGCGTGCGACCAATTATGAAAAGGTCGATCAGCCTGCGGCACATGAAATTTTCTTACGTGATGCACTGACCACAGGCAACTTAGGAACAACGCCTCCATTTTTAAAGCATAATTTGTTAAAACTTGAAGAAGTTGAACGCGTTGAGGATAAATTACGTCGCCGTGATTTGGTGGTGGATGAAGAAACCATTTACCAATTCTATGCATCGAAAGTGCCTGCGGAAATTGCAAGTCGTCGTAGTTTTGAAGATTGGCGCGCGACCATTGAGCCGAAAAATCCACGCTATTTATTTGTAGATGATGATGCGTTGTGGATGAATGATCGTCCGACTACACAGCAATTTCCTGATTATTTGCATAATGGTCAATTGCGTTTGGCAGCAAGTTATCGTTTTGATCCAAGTCATGATGAAGATGGTGCAACGGTTAAAATTCCTGTGCAAGCTTTGCCACAAGTGGATGAAAATATTTGGTCGTGGGGGATTCCGGGTTGGCGTTCAGATTTGATTGAAGCTTTACTCAAAGCTTTGCCAAAAGATAAGCGTCGAAATTTGGTACCGATTCCTGATACTGCTAAAAAGTTGATGAAAGCGGTTGATGCACAACATTTAAATGCGCACATTTTCGATTTCCTTGCATTTCAGTTGCGTGGCGAACAAATTTCTGCCAAAGATTTCTCTTTTGAACGTATTGAAGAATATTTGATTCCATTGATCAAAGTGATTGATGAAAAAGGTAAGTTGATTGAAAAAGGGCGTGATATAAGCGAGTTAAAAGCCCGTTGTCGCACAGAAACGCATAGCCCTGTGAAACAATTGAAAGGCGAATTTAAAACATTCCCTGATAAGTTCGTTTTTGAAGCTTCGCAAAAAGTCACAGGTGTGGTGGTTAAGCAATATCAAGCACTTGTTGCTACAAAAGACTTTGCTAAGCTCGATGCCAAAGATGAATCAGGTATTGTGATTCAGACTTTTAATGATCAAAATGAAGCCATTAAACAACATCGTGAAGGTGTGATTCGTTTGATTCACATGCAACTCGGTGATTTGATTCGTCAGTTGAAAAAGCAAATTTCCAAACCTTTGGCTTTGGCGTATTCGCCATTGGGTGATAAGGCAAAATTGGAACAGATGTTGGTCTATGCTACTTTGCAAATGTCGATTACAGATTTACCGATTAATGCTGAAGAATTTGACAAATTAGTCATCGACGTCAAGCAAAAATTCCTGTCTCATGGTCAGGATGCATTGCGTCTGATCAGTGAAATTTATATTCAATGGCAAGAGATTCGCCAAAAGTTACTGATGGTCGATCAAAATGTCTTTGCCAAAAATATTGATGACATGGAAGATCAATTGGATTTGATGAATTTATCTGACTTTGTCTATAGCAAATCTTCCGATGTATGGCAGGAATATCCACGTTATTTGAAAGCTTTAATCTTGCGTTTGGAGCGTTTGCCCAATAATCTCAATCGAGATGATGATGCAATTGCACAGATTGATCCGTGGGTGGATAAACTGTTTAAGTTTAAAAATGATGATCGTTTGAAAGAGCTGTATTTTATGGTTGAAGAATTACGCATTTCGATATTCTCTCAACCGATGAAAACCAAGATGCCGATTTCGCCAACCCGTCTGCAAAAAGTTTGGGAAAAGCTCGGAATCAGTTAGAATAGAAACAATTTGAAATATTTGTAAATTTGGAAAAGGAGTTTTACATGGGCATCCGTATTACAGGTACAGGTCTCTATCATCCTGAAGAGGTGATTACCAATGAAGAATTGGTCGAAAGTTTAAATGCTTATGTGGAACAATTTAACAGCGTCAATGCTGAGAAAATTGAAGCGGGTGAAGTAGCAGCTCGTCGTGGTTCAAGTGCAGAATTTATTGAAAAAGCTTCAGGTGTAAAACGCCGTTATGTGATTGAAAAATCAGGTGTATTAGATATCAATCGTTTACGTCCACGCCTTGAAGAACGTACTGATGAAGAATTATCTATTCAAGCTGAATGGGGCGTGATTGCAGCAAAACAAGCGATGGAAAATGCAGGCGTAACTGCGGAAGACATCGACGTGGTGATTTTGGCTTGTTCAAATTTACAACGTGCATATCCTGCGGTTGCTGTTGAAATTCAAACTGCGTTGGGTATTCAAGGCTATGCTTATGACATGAATGTGGCGTGTTCTGCGGCAACATTTGGTTTGAAACAAGCATATGATGCGGTAAAAACAGGCGCGCGCCGTGTATTGCTTGTGAATGTAGAAATTACATCAGGTCATACAGACTATCGTTCACGTGATTGTCACTTTATTTTTGGTGATGTGGCGACAGCGTCAATCATTGAAGAGACAGACAGTAAATCAGGTTTTGAAATTGTAGATACGCATTTATTCACGCAATTTTCAAACAATATCCGTAACAACTTCGGTTTCTTAAATGGTTCAGAATTGACATCTCGTGACGATAAACAATTCCGTCAAGATGGTCGTAAAGTATTTAAAGAAGTGTGTCCATTGGTGGCAAAAATCATTTCGACACAGTTGGAAAAGAATAGCATTCAACCTGAAAATGTGAAGCGTTTTTGGTTACACCAAGCCAATGCCAATATGAATGAATTGATTCTGAAATTGATCGTGGGTAAAGAAGTTGCTGAAGCTGATCCTGATCTTGTGCCGATCATTTTGGATGAGTTTGCCAATACTTCTTCTGCGGGTGTGATCATTGCATTGCATCGTACTGCGGATCAGGTGAGTGATGGTGAATATGGTGTGCTGTGTTCATTTGGTGCAGGGTATTCGGTTGGTTCGATTCTTGTACAGAAGCATGTGGTTTAAATCTTTTTGATATGAACTGAATTTAGTAATTTCTTTAATTTTCTAACTTTTTACTTACTCTGCGGAGTCTTTTCAATAAAGTTTAATTGTAGGAATTAACCTTCGGTTCGACCTACTTTTCTTTCGGGAAAAGTAGGCAAAACCATTGTCATTCGCAAAACTCGTCGATTTCTGTCTAGTTGCCAATATTTCGCAAAAACTTTATATAGCTCAGTTGGTCTTGCCTCGAACAGTTGCGAATGACGATTACGCGTATCGAATTATTCTTTAAATTCATAAGAGCAAAGTCTACATAAGAATTTTTTAGAATTATTTAGAGGTTGGGCATGAGAAAAACAGAATTAAAAATTCAGCACAATTCAAAAATTATAAAAATGATCAGTGCTTTACAACGCTATTATTTCCGACCAACTTTTCTCGGTGCTGAAAATCTCAACCCTCAAAAACCTGCCATGTATGTCGGTAATCATACTATCTATGGCGTACTAGATTCTCCGATTCTGATTGATTATCTATTCAATGAACATAAAATTGCAGTGGTGAGTTTGGCGGATCACATCCATTTTCATCTCCCGATTTGGAAAGAAGTGGTCAAGCGAGTCGGTGGTGTCGACGGCATCCAAGAATATGCCAAAGAAGCCATGCGACAAGGCTATTCCATCCTTGTTTTTCCTGGCGGTGGACGAGAAGTGATTAAACGCAAAGGTGAAGCCTATCAATTGATTTGGAAACAGCGTTTTGGCTTTCTGAAATTAGCGCAAGAATTTGGTTATGACATTGCACCCTTTGTGGCTTTGGGTGGAGATGAAGTTTTTGAGTTGGGTTTTGATGCCAATGTTTTACTCAAACAAAAATGGTTTAACAAATTATTGTCCAATAAAAAAATTGGTTCTTTTCTACGTCAGGGTGAAGTCATTCCTTCGATTCCAACGCATATTATCCCGAAAAGAATTCCGTTTTATTTTAAATTTATGCCCCGTTTAGCCATTGATCAGATTGAAACGATGGAAGAGTTGATTGCATTTAGAGATGATTTACAACAGTTGATTTATACGGAAATAGACAATTTAAAACAGATTCGAGAAAGTGATATAGCAGCGTCTAAATGATCAGAATTTTGTATTTTGATATTGATTGTTTTACCAAAAAAATTAGGCTAATCTGTTTTCATCAATACAAATGAAGAAAGAATAACAATGTACACAGCATCCTGCCTGTGCGGTGGTATTCAACTGAAAATTAATACCGAAATCCCACACGTATTTATCTGTCACTGTCAGCAATGCCAAAAAGCCCAAGGTTCAGCCTTTGTTGCAATTGCACCGATTGAAACGAAAAATGTGGAAATCGTTAAAGGGCAAGAGTTATGTTCAGAATATTATGCAACAACCAATAAAAAGCGGGTGTTCTGTAAAAGCTGTGGTTCACCATTATTCAGTGCACGTTTGGATTTGCCTGATCTGATTCGTTTAAGAGTGGGGATTATCAATGAACCCTTAAAGGCTGAGATTGCATCACATGCATTTACTGACTATAAAGCTGCTTGGTTTGAAATCTTGGATGATCATGTGAAATTTAAAGAAGCAATTTGTGAATGATTTACATTGAGCTAGTTTCTGAGTTAATCCATTTAATACTCAGCATTTAAATTATGAAAATATGTTTCTATTTTTCATCTTTTTGATCTAGTAAATTTGTTTAAATACATGTCTTCTGTATAATTCTATTGAAAATGCATCGTGGTTGTTTGAGGACATAATGACAAGAATCGTTGTTGTAGCAAAAGAGAATAAAATATTATTACAAGACACACAGTCAAGGGAAATAAGTCTAGATCAGCCCGCTATTATTCAAGTCGGCGTAACTAAGCAAGATGTCAAAAGTTTAACTAAATCTGGTAATAACCTAATCATTACTTTAAAAAATGGTGAACAGATTGTCTTAGAAAATTTCTTTACCGTGGATACGGCTAAAGCACATTCTTTAACATTTCCGGAACCAAACGGAAGTTTTGTCGTGGCGAATTTTAATAGCCAAGGCAAGTTTGTGAATTATTCAGGTTTACAAAAGTTAGATGCCTTATTGTATGAAGGGGCAGATACTGTTGCTGTACAGCAAGTCCAAGCTTATCAATCAACAGCAACAGGTGCATCGGAGACAGACTTTTCATTTTCAAACTTACTTTCTTCAAGCGCAGTGAAAGCGGGACTAGGGATAGTAGCAGCTGTTGGTCTAGGTTTGGCTTTGATAGATGGTGATAGTAGTACAAAAACTTCAAGTGATATTACTGCACCTAAAGCGCCAACAGCTACTTTAAGTGAGGATGGTAAAACGATTAAAGGTACAGGTGAAGCAGGAACGACAATTACTGTTATTGATAAAGATAAAAAAGTGGTTGCAACGACGACTGTAGATAAAGATGGTAATTACTCAGTCGAATTGCCTGAGGCACTGTTAAACAACAATGTTTATTCAGTAGTTTCTAAAGATAAAGCAGGAAATTCATCAAGTACTAATGTAACTGGTACGAAAGATACGATTGCACCTGATGAACCTCAAGCACAGCTAAATGAACTGGGTAATATTGTTGCAGGAAAGACCGAAGCAAATGCGACGATTAATGTTTATGACGCAGTGGGTAATTTAATCGGTTCTGCGAAAGCGAGTGCTGATGGTACGTTTAATGTACCTATCTCACCTGCATTGACTTCAGGACAAGTGGGTACGGTTGAATCAGTAGATGCTTCAGGTAACAAATCTGACAAGCATTCAATTGAGATAGGTAAAGATACGATTGCACCTGATCAAGCAAAGTTTGAAGTCACGAGTGATGGTTTGACAGTCAAGGGAATCGCAGAAGCCAATGCAAAAGTGATTATCCAAGATTCTAAAGGCATAGTGATTGGTACAGGAACAGCAGACGCCAATGGTAAATTTACTGTTTCAGTTTCACCTGCCTTAGATACAAGTACAACGGGTAAAATTATTATCGAAGATGTTGCTGGTAATCAGTCTAAACCCGCAGACATAAAAGCTGGACAAGATACTTTAGCGCCAGATCAGCCTGTTGCAAGTTTAAATGCTGAAGGTACGATTATCACGGGGACTGCCGAAGCCAATAGTACAATTTCAGTCTATGACAGCGCCAATAAATTATTGGGAACGTCTACGGTTGATGCAAATGGTCATTATGCTGTGAATTTATCTACCGCATTAACAGAAAAAATATCAGCAACGGTATATGCAAAAGATGCTACTGGTAACAAGTCCACAACTGTAACTGTAACGGGGACGAAAGATATTACAGCACCAAGTGCGCCTAAGATTAGTACAGTTACTGACGATGTAGGAAGTGCTACAGGTTCAATTGGAGAAAATGGTTCAACAGATGATAAACGTCCTGTTATTTCTGGAACAGGTGAAGCAGGTGCAACATTAATCATTTCTGATAATGGAAAGGCACTAGGTAGTATGATTGTCGGTACTGATGGAAAATGGTCGTTTAGTTTCGAGAATGATTTGAGTTTAGGTAGTCATACTCTAACAGCGATTCAGACAGACAAATCAGGCAATACCAGTTTAGCCAGTGATGCTCGAACTTTTACTGTTGTAGAAGTAGCAGTTGAAACAAATTCAGTAAATGGTGCCTCTTTAAATCACGATCTTAGTGATACTACTGTTAGTAGTGCAGCGATTGGTATATCTTCGTCTCCTGTAACTGAACCAAGTAGTATTGCTCAGGTACTCGGAAATGTAGACGACAATACAAATGTTGTACATTCGTCAAGTACAGTAGACGTCGATGTGAATGATTTGATCTCGGTAAACACGTTTGATTCGGTAACAAGTCCGATTGATCAGGTGATCGCCAATTCAATTCCACAATCGGCTCAAGATATAAGTTCGGATAATCCGCGTCAGTTGACAACTACAAATAGTGATACAGTTCTTGGGCTTCCTATTGTACAGTCAGATACGATAGCTGATTTATTGAACCCTCAAGTGATCATATTCTAAATATAAAATATCGTAAATGAAGCACCTTCGGGTGCTTTTTTATTGGGGCAGATTTGGTATAAAGTAAGCTGAATCAAGCAATCCATAATCAAAAAAGTTTTAGGATAAAATTCTTCATGTCAGATTTAGATGTTCTACATCAACAGCAACTCACATCATTTAAAATCTCAGTCGATGCCGGTTCGAGTCTGAACTTTGTTTTTCAGCAGAATTCTATCCCTTTGATTCGTAACATCACTCTAAGCAGTAATAGTCGTATTGCTGAAACTAAGTTAATTATTCAAGCAAATCCTGAGTTTATTCAAAGTACAGAAATTAAAATCGCTGCCATTGAAGCATCACAAAGTATTGCTTTGAATAATCCAAAATTACATTTTGATATTCATTATCTTTTAAATCTTTCTGAAAATATCAAAGCATCATTGTCTTTTAAATGGGTTGATTTAGAAGGAAATATACTCGCAGAACAACAAAAGGAGATCGAGGTTTTAACTGTCGATACATGGGGCGGTGAGAAGCAACCCTTAGAACTGTTAGCCAGTTTTTCGCAACCCAATGCTGCATCTTTACTTCCGATTTTAAAACGTGCCAGTGAATGGTTGAATGCAAAACAATTGGGCAGTTTAAATGGTTATCAAGATAAAAATAATGAACAAGTATTTAATCAAATTCAGGCAATTTGGCAGTCGCTGATTGAGCAAGACCTACACTATATTGTCAACCCTGCCAGCTATATCGAACATGGACAACGCATCCGTTTTGCCAAACAAATTCTAGACGAAAAAATGGCATGTTGTTTAGACACCACCATGTTAATGAGTTCACTTCTAGAGCAAATCGGGCTAGATCCAATTGTCATGATGGTTCAAGGGCATAGTTTTATTGGGGTATGGTTGCAGGAAACACCAATTGTGGATGTTCTCATTGACGATATTCAAACCTTGCGTAAATGTATGGAACTGGGTGCAATTACCTTTATCGAAACTACATTGCTTACTTCTAAAGGAAGTTTGAAACAGGCGATAGATGTTGCGAAAGAATACCTAACAAATCCTGAAGAAATTGAAAAGTTTTACGTTGCCATTGATATTCGTCAAAGCCGTTTGCGTGGTGTTCGTCCAATCTCAACGCAGATTGATGTACAAAAGAATTTAGACACTGACGAAATTGAATGGACACAAGCTTCATTGCCTGAGTATGGTCTGACTGCAACGGATGACAATGTCGCCACACGTGTGCAACGCTGGTTGCGACGATTACTTGATTTAAGTTTACGCAATAAATTACTCAATTTTAAAGATAATCGTCTGAGTATTCCTTTGCAGTGTTCAGAAAAAACATTGTCTTCGTTAGAAGATGCATTAGCTGAAAATAAAGGCTTTTTCTTTCATAGTGTGGATTATATTTCGCTTAAAGATGTGACTCGAGAGAATGAAGCACAGCATGTACAAACCTATATTGATGAAAATTTATCACGTCAATTATTATTCAGTGGTTTAGACACGGACACTTTGAATAAGCGTTTGGTTGAAGTCTACCGTGCTTCACGGACAGCTTTAGAAGAAGGCGGGGCGAATACTTTATTCTTAGCCATTGGATTTTTAGAGTGGAAAGAATCTGAAAAGGCGCAGAAAACTTTTAAAGCACCACTATTACTGATTCCTGTACGGATGACACGTGAGTCTGCAAAGTCAGGTTATCGACTGTGGATGTATGATGATGAACCTCGGTTTAATTCAACACTATTACAATTACTTCGACAAGATTTTGAAATTGAAATTGCAGGTTTAGATCCTTTACCGCAAGATGATTCAGGCGTGGATGTCAATGCTGTCTTGCAACTGGTACGCCGTGCTGTGATCAATATGCGTGGATGGGAAGTCAAAGCTGAAGCAGCGATTGGACAGTTTTCATTTTCAAAATATTTAATGTGGCGTGATTTATCTTCACGTATGCAACAACTCAAAGAGCAAGCGGTGGTCAATCATTTGATAGAAACGCCACGCGAGCCATTTCAAAAGCAAGAAGCCTTTCCTCATCCGACAGAATTAGATAAAAAATATCAGCCTCAGCAATTATTTACGCCATTATCCTCAGATTCTTCTCAACTTGCAGCGGTGATGTCAGCCGCTTTGGGACGTACTTTTTACTTTCAGGACCACCAGGAACAGGGAAGTCGCAAACCATTACCAATATGGTGGCGCAATGTTTGGCAGATGGTAAATCGGTACTGTTCGTTTCAGAGAAGATGGCAGCCTTAGATGTGGTCTACCGTCGTTTAAATCAGATTGGTTTAGGGCATTTGTGTTTACAATTACATTCTGCCAAAGCACAGAAAATTGAAGTTTTAGATCAATTACGTGAACGTGCCGAAAACAATAATAATCCCTATGCGATTGAACAAAAGCAGACTTTAGAAGAATGGCAACTCTTATCCCAACAGTTGGTCAATAGTCGTGATGATCTAAATCAGCATGTGGCTGTTTTACATCAACAACATCCAATAGGTTGGAGTTTGTTTGATGCGATGAGTGAGGAACTGTTGCATCGTGATGTGGTGAATTTACGCTTCAATCTTGATATTCAGAAAGTTAATGAATCATCACGGTCTCAATTGAAAGAACTTGTGGCAAAAGCAACTTTGCAATACCAACAAATTTCGCCTACCGCAATCGAGACGTTGAACGGTTTTGCGGATGGTGCAAGCTCGAATATTTGGAATTTGGCTTGGCAAGATCAATATTTGCAAGTTCAGCAAAATTTCGCTGACATTGTCAAAAAGCTCCAAATTACATCCCAAGTTTGGCAAGATATTTGCCAGTTTTCGCAAGCTGAAAATTTACAACAAGCTCAGGCAGATTTAGCAATCTATCAGCAGCTCAAACAATTCACGCAACAGCATGATTTAAAATTATTAAAAATTCTAGATACCATTGATATTCGTCAAATTTCAGATGCTAAAACTATTTGTGAGGAAATTTCAAAGAATCGTACGCGATTGATTTTTAAATATGATCCAACCATTTTCCAAGCAGATTTAAAGCAAATTGAGTTTAAATGGCGCGAGGCTTCAGCCAAATTCTGGCCGTGGTCTTGGTTTGGAAAATTTCAGCTGAGAAACTTAATCCGAAGTTATCAAACTGAAAAACAAAAGCCGTCATCTACAGTGGTGGACAATGATTTGCCGATTTTGATTCACTTACAGAATCATCAACAGCAATTTGCTACAATTGAAAATAGCCTAAGCAAAAGCTTGGAGCAATATTGGCAAGGGGATAAAACTGATTGGGTTCAGTTTGAAAATATTGAAAAAGCGTGGTCACAGCTAAAAAATCAATTGGCGACACGTATTCCAGATATTCAAATTCTCCGTCAAGCTGTGGATTTTGCCAATCAGCATGAACTTGTTGAACTAAATCAACAAATTAAATCGATTGATGGAATCTATTCACAATTCTTACCCGATCTACATATACAAACTGAAAGTTTAAAAGCATATTCACAAATTGCTTTTAATTCGTTACTTGTACGTCAAACGCAATTACAAACAGTGACAGGTGAATGGCGTCATTGGTTGAATTGGCAAGCTTTAAAAACTGATCTGAAACTACAAGGTTTAGCAAGTTTTGCTGATCATTTACAAGTAGTTGATAAGTTTACACAACAAGATGCGGTTCAATTGTTAGATGTGAATCTTGCACGACAATTTATTATTCAACAATTTAGCTTACATCCTGAGTTAAATCAGTTTAATGGTGAGTTACAACAACAGAAAATTCAGAAATTCTCTGAGCAAGATCAGGCACATCAGAAGTTCGCCAGCGAAGAAATTACCCGTCGTTGGCATAAGATTTTTGAAAATCCAGACGAATTCAAGAAACAGTGGGCTTTACTCAATAAAGAATTAGGCAAAAAGCGCCGCCACATCCCTGTGCGTGAGTTAATTAAACAAATTCCAGATGTAATTACAGGCTTAAAACCTTGTATGTTGATGAGTCCGTTATCCGTTGCGCAATATCTCGATCCAGATTCAACCTTTGATGTGGTAATTTTTGACGAAGCCTCACAGATTCCAGTGTGGGATGCAATCGGTGCATTGGCACGTGGACAGCAGTCGATCGTGGTTGGAGACAATAAGCAAATGCCACCGACCAGTTTCTTTGGCAAAGGTGATACCGAAGAAGTCGATGAAGAGGTGACGGAAGATTTAGAAAGCATTTTGGATGAATGTTTGGCAGCTCAATTGCCTGAGTTGGTGCTGAATTGGCACTATCGCAGCCGTTATGAAAGCTTGATTCAGTTCAGTAACCAAAAATATTATAAAGGTGAATTACTCACATTCCCTGCACCTGTTGCCAAAGATACCGCGATTCAATTGCATGCTGTACAAGGCATCTATGATAAAGGTGATACACGTACAAATAAGGCAGAGGCGCAAGCCATTGTCGAATTTATTATTCAACATTTACAACAACAGTTAAATGCTGAATATAAGCAAACAGTTGGTGTGGTAACGTTCAATATTACCCAACAAAAACTCATTGAAGATTTGTTAGATAATGAATTGGCAAATCATCCTGAATTGGAAGCGTTGAGCAGAGAGGGATTTGAACCCTTATTTGTGAAGAACTTAGAAAATGTGCAAGGGGATGAGCGAGATATTATTATTTTCTCAATCACTTATGCGCCAGACCAAAACGGTAAATTGTTAATGAATTTTGGTGCGTTGAATCGCCAAGGTGGACAGCGCCGTCTAAATGTTGCGATTACCCGTGCAAGACAAGGTTTACATGTCTTTTCAACGTTGACACCTGAGCAGATTGATTTATCGCGTACCAGTAGTGAAGGTGTTCGTGACTTGAAAGATTTCCTAAGTTTTGCCAAGACAGGTCAAATGCCGTATTACGCACAGAGCACTGAAAAAGTAAAATCTAAAGACGAGTTTATGCTGTATTTAAAACAACAACTTGAGCAACAAGGTTGGATGGTTGATTTGGCTGTAGGCAGTGGCGATAGTCGTATCGATCTAGCGATTCAACATCCTGAAATTTCAGGACAATATCTCACGGGTATATTGGTCGATGGTGATGACTATGCCAAAGCAGCAACAGCAAGAGATCGCGATCAATTGCGTCCAACAGTTTTAAAAGGGCTAGGTTGGAAAATTATTCAGCTTTGGACAGTGGAATGGTGGCTTGATCCTAAAGGGAATTTAGGTAAATTAAATCAGCAACTAGAAGCACTGAAGCAGTTGCAGAACGTGTCTTAATCTATTTTTGTGGAGAATCCCTCAAATGAGGGATTTTTTAGTTTTAAATGTTAGTTTTATTAATGTATCTATTTAATTTTTATAAATAAAAAACCTTAAAATACCCAATTCTAGGTATTTTTTTTGGCAATGAATTTTGCTTAAATCTTAGATGCTTTAGTGGCGACAAAAATATATGTCATGGGGGTAAAGGATTTTCCCTATGACATATATGATTTCTTTTGTACTCTGTACATTTTAATTTTTGACTTGTGATTATATTCATAAGTTTGGGGGTAGGTGTGAGCAAGCAAGACAATAAAACATTTCATTTTATCGCTGGGCTACCACGTTCAGGTACGACATTACTTTCTGCAATTTTATCTCAAAACCCAAAGTTCCATGCGGGCATGTCAAGTCCAGTTGCAATCTTGTCGAGCAATTTGATAGATAACCTTTCGGTCGGAACTGAGTTTGATGGTGTTGTGAGCCGTGAAACTCGCCGTGACTTAGTTAAAGGATTATTTACCAATTATTATAAAAACAACCCACAATCGGTGGTTTTCGATACCAATCGCATGTGGTGCGCCCGTATGCAATTGGTTAAAGATGTTTTTCCTAAAGCAAAAGTGATTGCTTGCGTGCGTGATGTTGCATGGGTGATGGATAGTCTAGAAAGGCTATATCGGGCGAATCCTTATGAAAATACAAAACTTTTTGCTCATGCAGAAAAAGGAACGGTATATACCCGAACAGAAGCCTTGTTGAGTGGCAATCGTTTGCTTGGATATTCACTGTCAGCGGTTAAGGATGCTTTTTACGGAGAGCATGCAAGTTCTGTATTGTTAGTTGATTATGATTTATTGGTCGCTGAACCTGAAAAAGTGATGCGTTTGATTTACTCATTTATCGGTGAAGAGTGGTTCGAGCATGACTTTACTCGATTAAGTTATTCTGCGGAAGTATTTGACCGTGTTCATGGAATACCTGGCATGCATACAGTAAAAGCTAAGATTGAGCTGAATCAGCGTAAAAGTATTCTGCCACCAGATTTGTTTGAACGTTGCCATAAATTATCTTTTTGGCAGCAGTTAAAATCGAAGCCATAAAATCAAAGACGTAGTGTGCTGAATCAATCATCAAGCAAATCATGAGCCAAATGACGATGCAAAAATTAAAAAAAGGGAAAACGATTTGGCTCATGGGGCTAAGTGGTGCGGGGAAAAGTACGATTGCGCAGTGCTTGATTGAAAAATTACGTGCAACACAACAGATTTGTTTTGGCTTAGATGGAGATCAATTACGCGCAGGTTTAAACCGAAATCTAGGTTTTTCTGAGCAAGATCGTAGTGAGAACTTAAGAAGAGCTGCTGAACTTTGCAAGTTACTCAATCATGATGGTATCACTGTAGTTGCTGCTTTTATTACACCATTGGAAAAAGATAGAGCCCTGTTAAAAAGTATCATTGGTGCTGAGGATTTTTTTGAAATTCATATTGCGACACCGCTCGAAGTGTGTGAGCAACGTGATGTCAAAGGTTTATATCAAAAAGCGCGCTTAGGTTTAATTGAAAATTTCACAGGGATTACGGCAAGTTATGAAGTACCTCAGTCGCCTTTTTTGACGATAAATACAGTAGGTCTAGATGTAGATCAGTGTGCAATTCAAATCTTAAATAAAATATTCATTTGAAATTTTAACTACTGTGTAGTTTGCCTAATTGTTTAATTAAATATGTTTAATAAGTATTTAATTTATAAGTAAAATCAGTATAAAAATACCTAATTCCAGGTATATCCCCCCCCTATGTATCTTTGATCAAATAGGAAAGAATTTTTTAATATTTTATGGGGTTTTTATGAACAAGATTTATAAGGTTATTTGGAATGCACAACTAGGATGTTGGCAAGCCGTTTCAGAGTTAGCAAAAAATCATACCGCTTCTCAAAGCTCTGATATTTCAAAGTCTACTGGTCGTAGTTTGGCGCAAAAAGTTTCACGTTTGATTTTGTTTGGTATGGCGTTGTTACCATTATCCATTCATGCGGCAATTTCAAATGTTGAACTACCAACAGGCGCACACATCAACTCAGGTTCTGCAAGTTTTAGCCAAAACAACAATACTTTAAATATTAATCAAAATACTCAAAATCTCAGTACCAACTGGAATACATTTAACATTGGTAAAGATGCCACAGTTAACTTTAATCAACCGAATCAATCATCAACCGCGATTAACCGTGTGTTAGACAGCAATGCCTCTCAGATCATGGGACGTTTAAATGCCAATGGTCAGGTATTTTTACTCAATCCAAATGGCGTTGTGTTCTCGAAAACAGCACAGGTCAATGTGGGGGGGATTGTTGCTTCAACTTTAAACTTAAATGATGCAGATATTTATCAAAATCAGCAAAATGGCAAATACACTTTAAAAGGCGATGCCAATAGCAATGCCAGTGTAGAAAACCATGGTTCAATTCAAACTCTAAAAGGTGGCACAGTTGCTTTAATTGCACCCAATGTAAAAAATACAGGGACAATTAAAACTCCAGATGGCATAACACATCTCACTTCAGCAAGTCAGGTGACCTTAGCACTACAAAATGGATCTTTGACACAGTACCAAGTGGATCAAGGCGTATTGCAAGGCTTAGTGGAAAATGGTGGAGCAATTATTGCTGACAATGGCGCAGTGTATTTAACTGCAAAAGCTAAAGACAGCTTAAGTAAAGCTGTAGTTAACCATACTGGTGTGATTGAAGCCAATCGTTTAACGCAAAACGCCAAAGGTGAAATTATCCTTCTTGGGGACATGCAAGTTGGGACAACTACAGTCAGTGGAATATTAAAAGCAGAAGGTAAAAACGGTGTAGATGGTGGTTTTATTGAAACATCAGCAGCAAATGTCCAAATCCAAAATGGTACGAAAGTTTCTACACTTTCTGATGGTGGTAAAACAGGTAAGTGGTTAATTGATCCGACTGATTTTACTATTAGTTCAGGAACAGCAGATCAAACAAATAGTGGCATAGGTGCTGAAACCTTACAAAGTAATTTAGCGGGAACAGATATTGAATTGCAAACTGTGAGTGAGGGTGAAGAGTCAGGCGATATTCATGTCAATGCTGAAGTGTCTTGGGATGCACCTACAACCTTAACATTAACAGCGCATAACGACATCAATATCAATAATAATATCACAGCTCAAAATGGTGGTTTAACTTTAAATGCAGCCAATAGTATTACAGCTACAGGTAATGTAGATGTTGGTACATTTACTTTAAATAACGGTAATTGGTTGCAAAATGCACCACTACTTCCAAGTTTTAAAGCAACAGACTTTCAGTTGCATGGTGGTGGTTTTATCCGTGCCTTAGGTGGTGACGGTACTGCATCTAACCCTTATCAATTGACTGATATTTATGGTGTGCAAGGTGTAGGAACTAAATTAAATGACAATTTCGAACTGGCAAATGACATAGATGCAAGTGGTACTGTCAACTGGAATGGAACGTCAGGTTTTAAACCAATTGGTGGCTTTGGGGATAATGGCTTTACAGGCATTTTTGAGGGGAATCATAAAACTATTTCAGGTTTAAACATTAAAGCAGAGCAACAAGAATATGTTGGTTTATTTGGTGCTATTTTGGGAACAGAAGATTTAAAAGCTGAAATTAATAATCTCAATCTCACAAATATTGCGATCTCAGGAAATGGTTTTTTCGTAGGTGGACTGGTCGGTATAAATGATGGTGGTTCGATCAGCAATTCTACAGTATCAGGAACGATTTCTGGAAGTGGTTTTTTAGTAGGTGGGCTGGTTGGTGGAAATACTGGTTTGATCAGTAATTCAACAGTATCAGGAACGATTTTAGGAAATGGATCTGTAGTAGGTGGACTGGTTGGGAGTAATTACTTAGGTTCCATTAGTGATTCAACAGTATCAGGAACGATTTCAGGGAGTGGTTATGCAGTTGGTGGACTGGTTGGGAGTAATTACTTAGGTTCGATTAGTGATTCAACAGCAAATACAAAAATAGATTTAACCTTTGAAAATAACTATTCTGAACATCGTGTGGGTGGCTTAGTTGGATATAGTATTGATGGGCAAATAATTTCATCACATGCAACAGGTGATATTAATATAGTCAATAATGCTACGCAGACAACATTAAACGTTGGTGGCTTAGTTGGGATGTTCGAAGCTCGTCGTTCTGATGAACCAAATGTTGATTCAGAAAATCCGGTTTTAGGTATTTCAGATAGTACAGCTTCTGGAGCAATTACTGTAACTTCGGAGACAAATAATAGTATTGATGGAAATTATTCTAATCTTAACTTTAATATTGGTGGTTTGATTGGTTCGAATCATGCTGGGGCTATTAGTGGCTCTACAGCGAGTGGTAATGTTTCTTTAACTTCAACTATTAATTCAAATTTCTCAGTTAATGGTGGAAATTATAATTACAATTATATTGAAGTTGATAGTTATAACAACATCGGTGGTTTGATTGGTTTGAATGACGGTGGAGCGATTAGTGGCTCTACGGCGAGTGGTGATGTTTCTTTAATTTCAACTATTAACTCAAATGTTTCAGTTAATGCTGGGAATTATCATGATAGTGATATTGACGTTGGCAGTGATAATAATCTTGGTGGATTGATCGGTTCGAATTATGCTGGGGCAATTAGTGGCTCTACAGCGAGTGGTAATGTTTCTTTAGTTTCAACTATTGATTCAACTGTTACAGTTAATGGTGAAAATGGTAATTACAGTATTATCGAAGTTGAGAGTGATAATAACCTTGGTGGTTTGATTGGCTCGAATGATGGTGGAGCGATTAGTGACTCTACAGCGAGTGGCTCAATTACTGTAATGAGCAATGGAACTGACTTTGAAGGAAACATTGGTGGTTTGATTGGCTCGAATTATGCTGGGGCAATTAGTGAGTCTACAGCGAGTGGTCATATACAGTTAAATGTAAATAGCCAGACTACTGATCTATATTTAGATGTTGAAGCCAATCTAGGGGGATTGGTTGGTTATAACCGTTGGGCTGATATACAAAATAGCCATGCAACGGGAAATGTTGATGCCAATATCACTTTAGATAGTAAAATTTTAACAGAGCGTTATACAGACCCAAATATTGAGTTAAAAGTTGGTGGGCTTGTTGGTTCAAATGATTATGGAGATATTAGCAATAGTGATGCGCTTGGGCATATAACTGCGAAAGCAATTAGCAAAGAGTCAAATGCTGGATATGTTGGAGTGCGCTATCCATATGTGGAAGCTGAAATATATGCGGGTGGATTAGTTGGAGAAAACTCAGGGAACATTACTCAAAGTTATGCTCTAGGTGATGTAAAGACTTCGTTAACGGCTGAAATTATTAAAAAAACAGTTGATGAGGCATTTAATCCAGACAGTCATGTGTATGCACGGTCATATACTGGAGGATTGGTTGGTGAAAATTCTGGAAATATCAAAGAAAGTTATGCCTTTGGTGATGTTTCAGCGTCTGTGAAAAGTTCTGTCATAGACGGTGCTACAGGAACCGACATCAGTTCAAGCTTTGAAGGGGAGGTACTTGCACAAGCGTATGCTGGTGGTTTAGTAGGTGTAAATATCGGGAATAACTACTCAAATGATACTCGAAATATGGATGTACCTGTTGGAACTGGTGGAAATATTCTCGATAGTTATGCCGTAGGCTCGGTTACAGTAACATCGAGTGGAGAAGCATTTGCAGGTGGTTTAGTCGGTTCTAATGGACTAGGATTTGGCGGAGATAGTTCTATTGGTGGCGACATTCAAAACACTTATGCAACAGGTTTAGTCACTGCAACAGGTGCAAGTGCTGAACAAACGTATGCAGGTGGATTGCTTGGTGCAAATCAGATTGTTGTTAACTACTCATACAACAATGAAAATCCAGATTCACCACTTTTAGAGCCTTTAAGTGGCACTGTTTCAAATAGTTTTTGGAATACTGAAACATCAGGTCAAACTCAAGGGATTGGTGGATTTATTGCCCCAAATCAAGAGCAATTCGGTGATCTTTCTGCGGAAGTGTTAGCTCAAATTGATGCATTAAAACAAGTTCCAGAAAGCTTAAAAGGCATCACTACAGCACAAATGAAACAGTCTTCGACTTTCAAAGAGGCAGGTTGGGATATCTCTAATAAAGGTGGTGAGGAAACTATTTGGAGAGTTTACGAAGGCTATACGGGGCCTCTACTCAGAAACTTCTTAATCAAAGCGGATACCTCAAATAGTTCAAACAAGATCTTTTATGATGGTAAAACACATAGCTTGACACTCAACGGCGCTAAAGACTTAGATTCAAGCAAATTATTGGTTGGAAGTGGTTCAGGCAGTGCTCGAAATGCTGGTACATATAAAGCCCAATTCTATTCACATCAGCAAGGCTATGATTTATTGGGGGATACTGCCAATCTAACGATAGATGCTGCAAAGTTATATATAACCACTGATGATATTACTAAAACCTATGATCGTACGACGACTGCAAACGGCGAAGCGATAGCAACCAATGATACTCAAGTTTTTGAAGGGGATCGTCTGGTGGGGGGGAACTTTACATTCCAAGATAAAAATGCGGGAACTGGTAAAGTTGTAACTGTTGCAGGGGTAACTGTCGAAGATGGTAATGGTGGTAAAAACTATATTGTTGAATATGTAAATAATTCCAATAGTACGATTCTGAAAGCCAAGATTGATCATGTGACTGGTATCACAGCCAATGACCGTACTTATGATACGACAACCAATGCAAGCTTAAATACAGGTTCAGCAACATTCAATGGTTTATTGAATGGTGACTCGTTGACTGTGGGTTCTGCGCAAGGTCAGTTTGCAGACAAAAATGCAGGCATAGGTAAAACAGTAAATATCAATGGTATTACCTTGTCTGGTGCAGATGCAGCAAACTATGAACTTGTTAATAACACAGCAACTGCAAAAGCCAATATTAGCAAAGCTAAGATTGATCATGTGACTGGTATCACAGCCAATGACCGTACTTATGATACGACAACCAATGCAAGCTTAAATACAGGTTCAGTAACATTCAATGGTTTATTGAATGGTGACTCGTTGACTGTGGGTTCTGCGCAAGGTCAGTTTGCAGACAAAAATGCAGGCGCAGGTAAAACCGTAAATCTCAATGGTATTACCTTGTCTGGTGCAGATGCAGCAAACTATGAACTCGTTAATAACACAGCAACTGCAAAAGCCAATATCAGCAAAGCTAAGATTGATAATATTACTGGTATCACTGCCAATGACCGTGTTTATGATGGAACAACCAATGTCAGCTTGAATACAGGCTCTGCAACATTCAATGGTTTATTGAATGGTGACTCATTGACTGTAGGTTCTGCGCAAGGTCAGTTTGCGGACAAAAATGCAGGTACAGGTAAAACCGTGACTATCAATGGGATTACACTTTCTGGTGATGATGCAGCAAACTATGAACTTGTTGATAGCACAGCGACAACAACAGCAACGATCAAACCGATGGTAAATCCAGTAATATTCCAACCTAGCGCAGCATATTTACAAGCTATTCAAGCATTAGAAAGAGATAAAGATCAATTTGAACCACAAGGTGAAATCAAAATCGAAGTGATTGATGGTGGTGTAAATTTGGTTGGTTTAAATAAAATTTCTGGGGAGCATTAATTGATGAAACTACAACATAACCTTTTAGCAATTTCAATTTTTGCATGTTCGATGTCAGTAAGCGCTGCGCCTGCACCTAATGCAGGGCAGTTACTGCAACAGCAACAACAAGGGCAGACCTTAGAACCACAAACAGCGGTTGAAGTTGAAAGTGCCACAAATACTACAGCACCGAACAGCAGTGATGTACAAATCCCTGTACAAAAAATTGAAATCACAGGCAATAGTCGTTTTAGTTCTGAACAGCTACATCGTTTAGTTGCAGATGCAGAAGGAACTCAGCTCAATTTAAATCAACTTTGGCAGGTGACGCAACGAATCACAGCCTATTATCAGCAACAAGGTTATGAGTACAGTCGAGCTTATTTACCACAACAAAATTTGAGCCAAGGTGTTGTACAAATCAATGTCCTTGAAGCGTATTACGACAAAACCCAAATCGACAATCAAAGTCGCACTCAAAACTGGTTGATTGAAAAAACTGTTGCACCACTTAAGCAAGGCGAACGCATTGACAGCAATGAAATGCAACAACAACTTAAATTGTTGAATCGTTTAAAAGGCGTGACGACACGTAATGTACTTGCACCGGGTGCAACAGTTGGAAGTAGCCAGCTCAATGTTGAAGTCAACAATTCATCCATGTTGGGTGGATATATTGGCGCGGATAACTTTGGGAACAAATACACCAGTCGTGTTCGAGGCACAGCAGGGATCGCTGCTTATAACCTTGCAGGTTTAGGAGATGAACTTAGCTTAGACCTGATGACAGCGGGCGAGCGTATGAACTACGGACGAGTAGGATATGCTTTCACCTTTACAGGTATGGGTACTCGTGCAGGTGCTAGTTATTCTTACTTAGACTACGAACTGGGTAAAGAACTCAAAGTGCTTGGTGCAGAAGGTAATGCAGCACAGACCAGTGTCTTTATCAGCCAGCCTGCTTTATTGACCAATAATGCGGAAGTTCTACTCACACTGCAATATGATCACAAGCAGCTTGAAGATGACATTAAACTCAACCAATACTACAAACATCGCGATATTGATGTGGTTACAGCACGACTCGATGGTTCGCAGTTTGATCAATTCTTAGGTGGAGGCTTAACTCAATACGGTGCTTCAACCAGTTTTGGACACGTAAAATTTAAAAATGATGATGCATCAGCACTCGATGCGCAAACAGCCAAAACAGCAGGGGATTACTATACTGCCAGTTTAAATCTGTCACGGTTACAAAATCTGGGTAAAAATGGCACACAAGGCTATTTAGGAATTTATGGACAATACAGCCCATATAACCTAGACAGCGCGGAACAGTACTTAGGTGGAGGTCCATTTAACGTCCGTGGTTATGAGTCTAGTCAGTTTACAGGCTCTACAGGTTATTTAGCAACAGCTGAGTTACGCCAAAGCTTATTTGCAGATGCTAAGAATCAAATCACAGGAAAAGTCTTTGTGGATACCGCAGAAGTGACTTTAAATGCCAAGAAATGGGCAGGTGTGACTGGTGACAATCAAGTTCAGATCAGCAGTGCAGGTTTGGGCGTAAATTGGACAAATGCATGGAATATTCAAGCCAATGCAGAAGTTGCATTTCCAATCGGAAATACGCCAGAGCAAATGAAAGACCGAGATGATCATCAATATTGGATTAGTTTAAGAAAGACTTTCTAAACCAGTGTGATCAAGCAAAGGCACTGCTAGGTTAAGGATAAAAGCTTGATCTAAATGATAATGATAAAAGTGTCAGTACCCCGTGGGAAGCTTCGGCTTCCCTTTTTTATTTTAAATATGTGTAGAAAAAATTATCAAGTACAGACATTATTCAATTAAGGCTTATTGATTCAAGTTTGAAAATTAATTTAAAACTAAGTTCTTATCATTCCGCTGATAATCAAATCAATAATAGAGTCGCCATATTTCTTTAAATTCTCAGTATCCTCAGGATTTGCGAGGAAACGTAGTGCCCCATTCATAATCATACCCACAATGTTATGCCCCGTATTTTCACAATCAAGATTTTCTCGAAAGAATCCAAGTTCCACTCCATGTTGTAAATAGTTAGCTGTTAAAACGCCAGCCATCTGCATGATGCCTTGCACAAACTTGGTCATTTCAACATCAATTGAAGTGGCTTCTAACAATAACAATTTTAATGTTAAAGGATTATCTTCTGCAAAATGCCTTAATCGTTCAGAAATACGCTGACATTGTTCACGATATTCTTCAATGTTATTTACTGCTTGAGGTGCATTTTCACCCGTCAGTAAAGCCATGATTTTTTGTAAAGTATCAGAAATGACATGTTGTAAAATATCACGTTTATTTTCAAAATGGCGGTAGAAGGTCCCATGACCAACACCGACACGTTTGGCAATATCGGCAATCGCTGTCTGATGATAACCACGTTCTGAAAACTCAAGAAAAGCAGCTTCTAAAATATCCGCTTGTAATTGTAAACGTTGACGTTCTGCGCGACTTAAATTTACTTTTTCATTCATAGGCAAAAAATACCAAATTAAATTAGAAACTGTCAAACAATGAAAATTGACAAGTCATTCCGTTTTTGACATTGTATTCCTATTGTTTATATTCTAAGCGATTTTCATCATGGATCAACACAAAAATAACAGTAAAGCGCATAATTTTTATAAAATCATCATTGTTGGTGGTGGCTTTGCGGGTTTAGGCGCTGCGATTAAATTAAAAGAAGCGGGCATTGAAGATTTTATTCTTTTAGAAAAAGCTTCGGAAATGGGCGGTGTTTGGCGTGAAAACACTTATCCTGGTTGTTCATGTGATGTGCCATCAGCTTTGTATTCATATTCGTTTGAGCAAAATCCATCATGGTCACGTGTATTCGCGCAACAAAAAGAAATTAAACAGTATTTATTCGATGTCGTTGATAAATATAAAGTCATGCCGCATGTGCATTTGAACCAAGAGGCTTTAGAAGCAAAATGGTCGGATGCAGAACAATGTTGGATCATTCAGACCAATCAAGGTGAATTAAGATCACAATTTGCAATTTTAGCTTGTGGTCCAATGCACGAGCCGGTATTACCCAATGTCAAAGGCATTGAAGACTTCAAAGGTGAAATTTTCCATTCATCACAATGGCGCCATGATCTTGATTTAACAGGCAAACGTGTTGCAGTGATTGGGACGGGTGCTTCTGCGCTGCAATTCGTGCCACAGATTCAGCCTAAAGTACAACAACTCACCGTATTCCAACGTACCGCACAGTGGGTTCTGCCAAAGTCTGATATGCCACTGCTTGCGCCAGTACGTGCCATGTTTAAGTTTTTGCCAATGACGCAGCAACTCATGCGAGGTTCAGTTTATGGAATTTTTGAAACCATTAATGGTGGTATTCAAAGTCCAGCAGCAATGAAACAATTCCAAAAACTCGCTAAATGGCATTTAAATTTCCACATTAAAAATCCTACTTTACGTGAAAAATTGACACCGAACTTCATTATTGGCTGTAAGCGTATTCTCCAATCAAACAACTGGTATCCTGCGCTTGCACAAAAAAATGTAGACGTGATTGCCAGTGGATTAGCAGAAGTGAAAGGCAATACGTTGATTGCTGCAAATGGGGAAAGTTGTGAAGTCGATGTGATTATTCTTGGAACAGGTTTTGAAATCGCAGAACCACCGATTGCCAATCGTGTTTATAACCGTTTTGGACAGAAAATGTCGGATGTATGGCAGGGTAGTCCAGAGGGTTATATGGGGACAATGGTTGAGAATTGCCCGAATGGTTTCTTGATGTTTGGGCCGAACGTAGCAGTTAGTTCTTCCGCTTTCATTATCATTGAAGCGCAACTTGATTATATTATGGATGCATTAAAGCAAGCGATTCATTTGGGTATTAAAACAATTGAACCTAATCCAAAAATTACCAAAGTGTTTAATGAAAAAGTTCAGGCAGCACTTCAATCAACTGTGTGGAATAAAGGTGGTTGTCAGAGTTACTTTATTGACCGCAATGGACGTAATAGTACGGTTTGGCCGTGGACGACATTTAAGCTGCGCGAAAAGATGAAGCATTTTGAGTTAAAAGAATACTTAATTGATTATTTGCCTGAATCTCAGACTCAGAAAAAGTCTGAACATGTCGTGTAAATCACGATTTGGCTATCTCAATTTAGGTCTTGATAAAAGAATATTTTGATAAACAAATTTTTAAAAAAAGTAAAAGGAATGAGTGATGTTTAAAAAACAAAAATTAAAAGGCAAAGTAGTTGCGATTACAGGTGCTGCGCGTGGTATTGGTTTAGCAACGGCAGAAGCTTTGATTGCCCAAGGTGCTTTAGTCAGCATTGGTGATGTAGATCTTGAACTTGCTGAAAAAGAAGCAAAAAGAATCGGTGCGAAAGCATTTAGAGTGGATGTCCGTGATCGCGACTCATTTACTCAGTTTATTCAAAATACCATTCAACATTTCGGCAGTCTCTATGCTTTGGTGAATAATGCAGGGATTATGCCAATGGGAGCATTTTTGGATGAAGACCCAGCTTTGGCAGATGCACAAATTGATATTAATTTCCGTGGTGTGATTATCGGCATGCAGTTGGCATTGCCTGAATTGATCAAACAGGGTACAGGTCATATTGTCAATATTGCTTCGCTTGCAGGACGCTTTGCTTTACCTGGTTCAGCGGTCTATTCAGGAACAAAGTTTGCTGTAATTGGTTTAACTGAAGCTGTAGCAGGTGAGTTCCGTGACTCTAATATTCAATTCACAGCAATTCTACCAAGTAAAGTTTTAACGGAATTGACCTCAGGTACGGATCAAGCATCTAAAACCATTCCTTCAGTGACACCCCAACAAGTGGCGAATGCCGTTGTGAGTACTTTGATTAAGCCACGATTATTTATTGCCGTGCCTGATTTTTTTACAAACAGTACATGGGGCTTATGGTTTGATGCCACAATGGATGCAAAAAAGCGCACGTAAGATTTTAGGTGATGATGGTATTTTAACCAAAATTGATCATTCTGCACATTCAGGTTATGCAAGCCGAATTCATAAATTAACCAAATAATGAATGAACTAAACAATCGTTTCGTTTGGATTTTGAAATACCTTGATCAGCTCAGAGTGGAAACTTATCTTTGAGCTTTTTTTACTTGCAAATATCTTTTTATCTTCTTGAACTAAGAATAATTTGAGTGGCTAATCCAAAGAAAACTGTGCCCATGAACCATTTTTGAAGTTTTAGCCATAAAGTATGGCGATTGAGAAACTGAGTAAATGAACTTGCTGTTAAAATAAATATTGAGTTTACAATTAAGCTGATGATGATTTGAACTAAGCCTAATGAAATGGTTTGTAGCAATACATAATTTTCATGAGGACGAATAAATTGGGGAAGGAGTGCCAAATACATCATGGCAATTTTGGGATTGAGTAAATTGGTCAGAAAACCCATGAATAATAGTTTAGAGTTTGAATAGCTTTGCACATTCACCATTTCAAAAGGTGAGTGCGGAGAGCGAATGGCTTTCCATCCTAAATAGATCAGGTAAAGTGCACCTGCAATTTTTAATGCTTCATAAGCAAGCGGTATAGTCATGAGCAGTGCTGTTATTCCGAATGCAGCACAGAGCATGTAAAAAATAAAACCTATAGCTGTTCCAGCTAATGAAATAAATCCAGCCGTTTTACCTTGGCATAATGATCGTGAGATTAGATAAATCATATTGGGGCCAGGCGTGAGTGCCATACCCAAAGAGATTATGGCAAAAGCCAGTATCATTGAGCTCATTGATAGTAGGTGTTAGTCATCAGTTGGTATTTAAAAGATGTTGTTGAATGCATTCTGCAAGTTTTACTTTGTCTTGAGGATGCAACGTAATGAAATATGCTCCTACTCGATATTGTTCATTTGCATCTAGTTCGCAATAGGCGATTTGTGCAGTTGCTGCAATATGAAAGAAATTTTCAGGATGACTTAATGTCACGTGTATAAAACTACCTTGTTTCAGTAATTGCGGATTATTAAAGCTAAAACCATTCTCCGAAAAATTCACATTTTGCGGGGTTGGTAACATGGTTTGTACAATTGAATCGTAAAGAGAACCCGTAATGAGGTTTAATTTTTGGTTGAATAAGGATAAGATTCGAGCAATTTGTTGATCTTTTTCATTTAATTGTTCTAATTCGTAGTGAAGTGCATGATCAAATTGATCTAATTCTGCAAGTAGTAGAAAATAGCGCGGTAATACAAAATTAGGATCGTATGGGTCGTTCAGCGCAACTTCTTCAGAAATGATTTGATAGTTGATTCTTAATGCAGCATCGATTCGTGACATCACACGACGTTCACTTGCTTCATTTTGTTGCTGTAACGCTTCCATAAAACACCTCGGACTAGAATGGTATGTTTAAACCAATCTCGCTGTATATAGGGTTGAGATACACTCGCGCACGGCGTAGTAATCACTTTATTTCTTTTATTGCTCTGGTTTCCATGATCGGTCTAACCTTAGGGGTCGCTGTATTAATTACAGTGCTTTCTGTTATGAATGGTTTCGACCGAGAGCTAAAGAACCGTGTCTTAGGTATGATACCTCAAGCTACTGTTTCTTCAACACAAATTTTAACAGACTGGCCAGTTCTTGCAAAGAAAATTGAACAACATGAGCATGTCACTGGCGTAGCTCCATTTACCCAGTTACAAGGCATGCTTACAGCGCAAGGTCAGGTTGCTGGAATCATGGTCACTGGGATTGAACCACAGTACGAAAAGAAAGTATCAATCGTTCAAAATCACATGGTTGAAGGTAGCATAGATCAGCTCAAAAAAGGTGAATATGGCATTGTTTTAGGTAAACAAATGACAGACGCACTCGGATTGCGGTTGAATGACAATGTAACTTTAGTATTACCAGAAGCGACACCATCTCCAGCTGGAGTTGTCCCGCGTTTTAAACGATTTAAAATTGTGGGTATTTTCAGTATTGGTGCAGAAGTTGACTCTAGTTTGGGTTATATCGCACTCAATGATGCTTCAACTTTGTTACGTCTTCCAGATGGCGCACAGGGTGTACGCATGAAGTTGGATGATATTTTCCTTGCACCACAAATTTCAAATGAAATTGTCCGAGAATTACCTGGCAACTTTTATGCTTCGGATTGGACTTATACCCATGGGAATCTATTCAGTGCAATCCAAATGGAAAAGGCAATGGTAAGCTTATTATTATTCCTGATTGTATTGGTTGCAGCGTTTAACATTGTGTCATCTTTGGTGATGGTGGTAACTGATAAAAAATCAGACATTGCGATTCTGAGAACTTTAGGTGCATCTCCAGCCACGATTACGAAAATCTTCATGGTACAAGGTACGGTGATTGGTGTTGTTGGGACTGTTGCAGGTGCGATTCTTGGCATTATTTCTGCATTAGGGATTAGTAACTTTATTGGTTGGTTGAATTCAGCATTTGGATTACACCTATTCGATGCATATTTTATTAACTACCTACCTTCGTATTTAAGATGGCAAGATGTGGTCGTGATCGTTGGATTATCATTATTACTCAGTTTCTTAGCGACGATTTATCCTGCAATGCGTGCGGCAAAAATTCAACCTGCGGAGGCGCTTCGTTATGAATAGTGCTTTAGCCACCCCGATTGTTTTAGAAGCGCAAGGCGTATGTAAATCATTTACCGATGGTAAGTCGCATGTTGATGTGATCAAAGGTCTATCATTGCAAGTTCATCAAGGCGAGTTTGTATCGATCGTTGGTTCGAGTGGTTCAGGTAAAAGTACCTTATTGCACATCTTGGGTGGTTTAGATTTACCATCTCAGGGTATTGTCAATTTAAATGGTAAACGTTTTGATACCTTAGGTGAATCTGAACGTGGTTTCCTTCGCAATGAGCATTTAGGTTTTGTCTATCAATTCCATCATTTGTTGCCAGAGTTTACTGCGCTTGAAAATGTCGCAATGCCTCTGATGTTGCGTAAAGACGCTGAATTTAAAAAAGTCAAAGAGCGTGCAGAATATTTGCTTGATCGTGTCGGTTTATCACATCGTTTGACCCATCAACCAGGTGAGTTATCGGGTGGTGAACGTCAACGTGTGGCTTTGGCTCGTGCTTTGGTGACTCAGCCAAAACTCATGCTTGCAGATGAGCCTACAGGGAATCTAGACCGTAAAACAGCAAAATCTATTTTTGAATTGTTACGTGATTTACGAGATGAGTTCAATATGGCGATGTTGATCGTAACCCATGATGAGCAGTTGGCGAAATCTGCTGACCGCATTTTGCATATGCAAGATGGTGTTTGGGTCGATGAATAAAGTTAGTGTTTAAATTTAAAACATGAGTTTATAAAAACTGTATAATTAAACGGCTAAGTTCGATTGATTGAGCTTAGCCGTAAATTTTTATCAGAGCAAAATTCACTACAATTGATAAAAACAAATTTGATAACAATAAAACTGAATGATTTTCTATGTATATATACGTGCTTTTATTTGGATGGATATTTGGTATTTCATTCATGGGACATCAAATACCGCAAAATTTAAGTGTCTATATTTGCTTAAATGTCAGCTTAGTCAGTGCGCTTATACTGGGTAAGTATTTAAAGTTCAAGTATGCGCATGTATTTGCTTATAAGATGCTCTATGCCATTGCATTGGGTTTAAGCAGTTATTTACTTGGCATGTACTATGCGGATAGCGCATTAGAAAAACGCTTAAGTTTACGAGAGGTTGCGCAAAAACACACTGAACAAATTATCTATATTTCACATATCAATAAGATCAAAGATAAAACTTCAGAAAGTAATCAGGTAAATTCACAGCGATTTGGGCAAAAAAAATCAAAAAATCAGCAATCAATACAAAACTCTATTCAACAACGTGTCACCGTATTAACAGCGCAACAGCCCATTCAAGTTATGATGTATGTCAATCCATCTCAGTTGGAAGCCATTCAGCTTGGACAATATTATCGTGTTGCTGGGGAAATAAAGCCTATTCATGGTTTTGCTGTGGAAGGGGTATTTGATAAAGAAAAATGGCTTATTCAAGAGAATATTTCGGGGCAATTAAAAGCGCAGTCATTTGAGGTTTTGGATGAAAATCAGGTGCAGCAATTCGGTTATGGCGCTTTTGTACGTCAACAACATGGGCTATTGAATAAAATCCAACTGGAAATTGAATCATTAAGATTGGATTTCAGAACGATGATTTTGAATTCATCATTACAAAATAAAGGTTTGTTACTGGCATTACTTACAGGTGATGAAAGTTTACTTTCCAATCAAACACAAGATTTTTTTAAGAAATTGGGAATCTCACATTTACTGGCGATTTCGGGACCGCATGTTCTAATTTTTGCAGTTATTTTTTGTTTTATTTTCAATAAAATTATCCAAAGTATTTATCCACGTTTATTCTTAAAAATACCAAGACCTTATTTACTGGTTTTTCCTTTTTGGGCATGTGTAATTTTTTATACTGCTTTTGTTGGTTTTGAAATACCTGCTGTACGTACCCTGATTACTGTTTCCATTTTAAGTGTGATTATTTTACTGAAACAGAAAATCCAAGCTTTAAAACATTTATTGCTGACAGCCAGTGTTTTATTACTCATTGATCCATTTAGCATTCTTTCAGCCGCATTTTGGTTGTCCTTTGGCGCATGTTTTATTTTGATTCGGGTCTATCAAACCATTCAACAGCAGTCGAATGAAGCTGTACAAACATGGCAAGTAAAATCGAAACTCTTTTTACGCGTATTATTTGATTCGCAGTGGAAAACCTTTCTTGCACTATTACCTTTGGTTTTGTTTATTTTCCAGCAGTTTTCATGGATTACGCCATTCAGTAATCTCATCGCGATCCCGATGATTGGCACTTTAATTGTTCCAATTGAAGTATTTGCCGCATGTGTAAGTATGTTGTATGAGCCTTTGGGTATATTGATATTTAAAATGGCTGATGGGCTATTATCCATTTTATTGTTTTTACTTGAAAAATTAGATCAATTATTTGCATTTCAATTGAATTGGTGGGCTTTTAATACTTTAGAAATCGTGTGTATCGCATTTGCGGTACTCATTCTATTTTTTCCTAGAGGGGTGTTACCTAAGTTTTGGGCAGTAATATGTTTAGTGCCGTTATTTTTACCTCAAAAAAATACTTCAATTTTTCAATTAAACATCATTGATGTTGGGCAGGGACAAGCTATATTTTTGAAATTGCCAGATCATAAGATGATGATAGATGTTGGAGGTTCTTTTGATGAGTCGCAGTTCAGTATAGGTAAAAATGTCATTATTCCATATTTGATGCGACAAAGTATTGATCAACTTGATCAGGTCATCTTAACCCATTTAGATCAAGATCATAGCGGTGCTTTTTCTGAGGTTGAAAAAGTACTCAAAATTAAAAAAGTATATTCTAATGAAAAAGATGCTCGATTTGAGCATGCTAACTTCGAGTATTGTCATCAAGGACAACACTGGCAATATGATCAAATCAAAATTACCGTGCTTTCACCACCTAAAAACTTGTTAAGCCAAGCACCATATCATCAGAATGAACTTTCATGTGTGGTCTATATTCAAATACCGCAATCAAAATCATATCAAAACTTTCTTTTGATGGGAGATGCTGGTTGGGAAACTGAATTTAACCTATTACAACAATATCCAGATTTAAAAGTTGATGTATTGGTCTTGGGACATCATGGCAGTCACAATAGTTCTTCGTATGCATTTTTGAAACAACTAAAACCAAAACTCGCAATTGCCTCAGTGGGTTATACAAACCGTTATGGACATCCACATCCATTGGTATTGAAGCGATTAGAAGTACTTAAAATTCCATTTAAAACAACCATTGAGCAAGGTTCGATTCAATTTGATTTAAATACTAAGGGAGTGATGACAGAAAGTGATTTTCGTTCAACGCGTAAATGGTTAATCTTCAATAAGGGAGCTATTGCGGACTGAATGAATCAATGCTGTCGCATCTTGCTTAGGTATATCATAGATTTTTTTCAATTCAGGATTAGCTTTAAAGCGTTTATAACTCCAGTGATAATGTACAGGATATTTTCGAATCAGCTTTTCTTGAGTATTGAAAATAAGACGCGTACCTTGATTGGCGTCAACTTGGTAAATTTGTTCATCGATTGGTTCAATAAACATATCAAAACCATCATTATCATTTCGAATTGCATAAAGAAATAATGCTTTGGCTTTGGTTTTTTGGATGAGTTTAGCGCTAAGATTACTTGAAGATAGTGGAATACCAAAATACTTAATCAGGTCACTTTCATGGTGTGGAGAATGATCAGGTAAAATCACAGTGGTTCCACCGCGTTTCAAGGCTTTAAAAATTTGACGTACGCCAGATTCATCAGTTGGAACAAGTGTAGCATTTTCACGGCTACGTGCAGTGCGGACAAATTGATCTGCACCTGCATCTTTGATCGGTTCATACATGATGGTCATTTGTGTATATTGGGCGAACCATGCATTCATGACTTCCCATGTTCCAAAATGAGGAACGATTAAAACTAAGCCTTTACCTACTTGGATGGCATCGTGAAAAAGTTGTTCACCTTGAATATTGTGAATGCGTGCAATATTTTTTTCATTCGATCCTCCCCAGATAGAGAAAAACTCCATATAGGATTGCAATTCATTTCGAATAGCTTGTTCAGTAATTTTTTCTCGTCTTTTCTGATCCATGTCAGGAAAACAGATTTCAATATTTAGACGTATAATTTCCGATGTTTTAGTGACTTGTAATAAATTAACTAATCCAGCCAAAAAACGCGCAATAAAACGTGCAATTGGAATAGGAAGTCGACTACAAAAATTAAGTAGTCGTGTGGTTATTGTCTTTTGATTATCAGTCATCTGGGGCAAAAAATTAACGCTGAGGTGGAATTGTGTAGTGATTTGGCAAAATATTATAAGTTAAATCGTGATGATTAAATAGATTCAGTGTATATAATGCGATATGAATAATTAATTTGGATGGTATAAATGTCCGATTGGCCACCGAAACCTCAAAATGACAAGGCAAATTTAAATTCCCCTCAAGGTGAACAACCAACAGGGCAAGAATGGAAAATTCTAGAAAAAGCTGTATTGGCTTCTGTGGAAGAGCAACGACGTAGTCGTCGTTGGGGAATTTTCTTTAAAATTTTGACAGCATTATATGTTTTTTTTGTGATTTTCTTTATGCAAAAAAGCTGCTCAATGGCGACCGATAGTGAGTCACCTAGTGTTGGTGATTCGCACTTAGGCGTTGTGAATATTGTAGGGACAATTGATTCAAGTAATCAGGGTGTGAATAGTACAGATACGATTAAGTCTTTGAAAAAAGCTTTTGAAGCAAAATCTGCCAAAGCAGTAGTATTGAATGTCAATTCACCAGGCGGTTCACCAGTCCAGTCTGATGATATTTGGCAAGAAATTCAATACCTCAAAAAACAGAACCCTGAAAAGAAAGTGTATGCGGTGATTGGAGATATGGGTGCATCAGGTGCTTATTATATCGCATCAGCAGCAGATGAGATTTGGGTGAACCCATCGAGCCTTGTGGGTTCGATTGGGGTGATTATGCCGAATTATGGTGTGAGCGGTTTAGCTCAAAAATTGGGTGTTGAAGACCGTACCATGACATCAGGTAGCAATAAAGACATTCTCAGTATGACTAAGCCTGTTAATCCTGAGCAACGTGCGCATATCCAAGCCTTACTTGATAATGTACATGGTCACTTTATCACTGCTGTTAAAGAAGGTCGTGGTACTAAACTTAAGTCACAAGATCCTGCAATTTTCTCTGGTTTATTCTGGACAGGGGAACAAGCGATTAAACTCGGTATCGCGGATAAAACAGGAAATATTGAAAGTTTGAAACGTGAGCTTAAAGTGAAGAAAACTGTAAATTATACAGTTGAACGTGGACCGTTTGATTCAGTCTTAGGGCGTTTAGGTTCTGAAATGGGGCATGGTCTTGGTGAGGCAATGAGCCAAAAACTCGGTATGAACCAAGATGTAAAAATGCAGTAATTTACTTGAAAATACTACGTTATTAAAATATAAGGCAGTATAGAACAGGGAAGTAATATTTAAACATATTACTTCTTTTTAAATGGAAGCAGTAAAGTAAGTAAAGAAATAGGATTCCATGGATACGATAGAACAATCAAAAACATTGATCCATTTTGGTCATGCCAATGGATTACCTGCTCAGGTTTATACGAAATTATTTGATTTATTGGCAGATGATTATCATGTGATCTATCCATCATGCTCATTAGGGACATCTCCTGAGTTCCCTGTCGATAAAGATTGGTCAAATTTAGCAGATCAAATCATTCAAAGTATTGAACAACAAGCCAATGGACATCAGGTGATTGGAATAGGGCATTCTTTGGGTGCAGTGTCTACATTGTTGGCAAGTTTTAAGCGACCTGATTTATTTAAGCAAGTGATTTTATTAGACCCACCTTTAATCATGGGGTTCGCTTCTTTTGCATTTGACATTGCAAAACGCTTTTTCCCAAAAAAAGTTGATCAAATGACACCTGCTAAACTCAGTTTAAAGCGCCGAGATCATTGGGAAAGTCGTCAGCAAGCTTTTGATTTGTTGCATTCTAAAAAATTATATCAAGCTTTTGATCCAGCCTGTTTTCAAGCCTATATTGATTATGGGCTAGTCGAAGATGTTGTGAATGGTGGTGTAACTTTAACCATTCCTAAAGCCATAGAAGTCGAAATTTTTAGAAGTGGTCCATCTTATTGGTGGTTGCCACATAAAAAACCTGAAATGCCTGTTCATATGATTGCAGGAAGTGAAAGCCCATTTTTAAAGCAGAAATTTCCTCAGATCGCAAAAAAGAAGTTGGGCATACCATATACAGTATTTAACGGTGGGCACATGTTCCCTTTAGAACAGCCTGTTGAAATTGTTGCTCTAATTCAGGATTTAATTAAAAAAATATAACGATGGTCTAATTTATTTTTTGAAGTAAGCATCAGTATATTACATAAAATAAGCACTCAATAGAGTGCCTATTTTTATTTCAAAAGTATTAATTTGATTGAGCAAGATCAAATTTTAAAATCACTTTTTTATTGGCATCTAAGAATTTTAATTCTTTTTTAGATGCGTCATATTGAGTGACTTGGCCAAGTGCTTGTGAATACTTGTGAGCGATATCGGTTGCATTTAGGCATGCTTTTCTAGTCGAAGCAAGTTGTGAAAATTTAATTTCAGTAGCTTTAACAGCATAACCACCCATAAAGCTGTTACAACCATCTGAACCACTTACACGCTCATTGTCAAACATGATAGATGGTACAGATGACTGTGCAGGATCAGCCACTAATTTGACACCATCAATTTCACTGAGAATCCAATTCTTACCTTGTAAGTCATCTAAATTACGTTCAGTAGAGGGATTTGACATGGTTGCACAGCCCACCATAGAAAGTGTTAAAGCAGTACAAGTCGGAATGATGAGAGATTTTAACATTTAAGGTTCTCCACTTTTTATAAGGAATAAGAAAGTTATAAAGAATAAAAAAGATTAATATGTATTGAGACATATCATACTTTTCAATTTGAAAATAAGCTTTTTAATTAACTTAAAAATACACAAATGATTCAGAGTTAAAACATTTTTGCATAAGTATTGCTTTATTTTTGAACTGTTTTCATGTATCTAAAATATATATTTATTTTCCAAGTGTTAAAAAACGCATCCGAAGATGCGTTGATTGATCAATTATATTTTAAAATTTACAAAACTGGATTGGTTGTTCAAGTAATTGCCCTTTATACAACACTTGACCATTATCCAAATGTTGAATCGTTCCATTACAGATCCATTCAACCGCTTGCGGATAAATCAAGTGTTCAAGTGCATGTACACGTTCAGCCAAAGTGGCTACGGTATCGTGTAAATTAACTTTAACCACGCCTTGTGTCAGTGCTCGACCTGCATCCAATTCCGCAGTGACATAATGTACAGTACAACCATGCAATACATCCCCCGTGTTTAAAACACGTTGATGGGTATGCATACCTTTGTAATGTGGTAACAGAGAAGGATGGATATTCACCATTTTCCCTTGCCATTTTTGGACAAAATCTGCACTCAGAATGCGCATAAAGCCTGCAAGAATCACTAAATCTACATTCCAATCGAGCAATTGTTGATGCATTACGGCATCAAACGCTTCACGGTTTGGAAATTGTTTGTGTTCAATGATCGCAGTGTCAATTCCTGCTTTTTTTGCCCGTTCCAAGGCATAAGCTTCAGCTTTATTGGAAATCACCCCAACAATCGACCCTGAGAGATTTGCATCTATCAGGGCTTGTAGGTTACTTCCACTGCCTGAAACCAGTACAGCAATTTTTATCATGTGACTTAACTATGCTTTGGACTTAGGCAAAAATCACACGGATTCTTTCGTCAGCGCCTTCAACAGATTCGGCATTGTCTTGGATTGAACCAATTTTCCAAGATTTTTCACCCAGTGAGTTTAACAACTCGACAGTTTTGTCTGCATCTGCTGCATCAACTGCAATCACCATGCCTACGCCACAGTTAAATGCACGATACATTTCAAATTGATCAACACCACCTTCTTTTTGAAGAAGTTTGAACAATTCTGGCCATTCCCAAGAAGACTCATTGATCACAGCTTGAGCACCATTTGGCAATACACGTGGTAAGTTACCAGGTAGACCACCACCAGTGATGTGTGCCATAGCATGAACATCAACTTGTTTAATCAATTCAAGAATTGATTTTACATAAATACGTGTTGGTTCCATTGCTGTATCAGCAAGTGGACGACCATCAACGATTTGAGTTAAATCAACATTTTTAACATCGAAAATTTTACGAAGTAAAGAGTAACCGTTTGAATGTGCACCTGAAGAAGCCACACCAATCAAAACATCACCTGCTTTGACTTTAGTACCATCAATAATTTTGCTTTGCTCAACGACACCTACACAGAAGCCAGCTAAGTCGTAGTCTTCGCCTTCATACATGCCTGGCATTTCAGCAGTTTCACCACCGACCAATGCACAGCCTGCAAGCTCACAACCTTGACCAATACCTGTTACCACGTTTGCAGCAACATCGACATTTAAATGACCTGTTGCATAGTAGTCGAGGAAGAATAATGGTTCAGCACCACATACAAGAAGGTCGTTTACGCACATTGCCACCAAGTCTTGACCAATGGTGTCATGACGGTTTAGGTTAAGTGCTAAACGTAATTTTGTACCTACACCGTCTGTGCCAGATACGAGAACAGGTTCTTCATAACCTTTAGGAATTTTACAAAGTGCGCCGAAGCCGCCTAATCCGCCCATAACTTCAGGACGAGTGGTACGTTTAGCGACAGATTTGATTCGATCGACAAGTGCGTCGCCCGCTTCAATATCGACACCAGCGTCTTTATAGCTTAAACCAGTGTTTGGGGTAGAAGTTGAGTTGCTCATATTTGAAGTCTCCGCATTCGCGCGGAGATTATACCCGAATATACGAAATTCTTATGTTATTTCTGCACCAAAATGCTATCTTTATTCAAATATTTTACTTTCTATAATGATTAAATCTGAAAAAGGCGTGATTACATGCACGATCGGACCTTAAAACGAATTTTTATCCTTGCTGGAATTGCTTTAGTGCTTTGGGTTTTGTACTTACTCAAACCTGTAGTGATTCCCTTTGTCGCAGCATTTTTAGTTGCTTATCTCTTTAGTCCAGTTGTTGATCGACTATCCAAAATTCTACCGCGTTGGTTATCAATCACAGTCGTTTTTCTTGGGATTGGTGTGGTTTTAACTTGGGCAATGTGGTTTGTTGTACCTTTGGTTTGGAAGCAGTTGATTTACGCACGAGATAGTATCCCTGCTGGGATTCATTGGATTAATTCAACATTTCTCCCGTGGGTTTCAAATAATTTTAATGTCGAACGCATGGAGTTGGATACCGACCAAATTTCCAAAGTTGTGATGGAGTATATCCAGACCAACTACAGTGCTGACAGCATTCAAACGATGGCATTAAAAATTGCGCAATCGGGTTTAAGTTTTCTTTCCATTGGTGGAACGATTGTTTTAATTCCTGTGATTGCGTTCTATTTCTTATTGGATTGGAATCGTATGTTAGAAGGCATGCGAGAGTTTATTCCACAGAAATATAAAGCCAGTACTTTAAAAATCGTCGCTGAATGTCATAGTGTTCTTGGTGCTTTTGTTAAAGGTCAATTCCTTGTGATGGTCTTACTGGGCATAGTTTATGCAGTAGGGTTACAGTTGGTTGGGCTAGAAGTCGGTTTAATCATCGGGATGGTCGCGGGGCTGTGTAGTATTATTCCTTACTTAGGTTTTGGCGTAGGGATTATTGCAGCCATTATTGCGTGCTTCTTCCAGTTCGGTATGGATCCAAAACATTTACTCATGGTCTTGGCCGTATTTGGTGTCGGACAATTGATAGAAGGCTATATTTTACAACCATTTTTGTTGGGTGATAAAATTGGGCTTTCGCCAGTTGCTGTTGTGTTTGCAGTGCTTGCGGGTGCACAGCTAGGTGGTTTTGTCGGTATGTTGATTGCACTCCCTGTGGCAGCAGTTATTGTGGTTTTATTAAAGCATCTCAAAGATTTATACCAAGAAAGCCAATTTTATAAGTCTGAAAATGCTTTGGTGAGTATACATAGTCATGGTGATTCAGATGTAATTTCAGTTGAAAGCGATAAAGTTGATCTTGATATTGAGATTAAAAACACGCAAGATACTGATGAATCAGTCAAAACTGATCAAAATCCACATAAGGAATGATTTGAATATATGCGTCAATTACAGTTGGATATAGAACCGCAACTGGATGCCAGAATCAGTGATTTTTCTGGGCCAGGTTGGGGACCTGTAATTGATGCTGTACGTCAGCTTCATGCAGGGTTGATGAATCGTTTCTATATTTATGGTGGTGCTGGTACAGGAAAAAGTCATCTTTTATCTGCCATTTGTGATTCGTATTTGGAAGTGGGTAAATCCGCAATTAAAGTTTCATTATTAGAATTACTTGATGCACCGATTGAAGCGATTACCTCATTAGAGAATTATGATTTAGTCGCACTAGATGATATTGAAGCGATTAGCGGAGTGCCACATTGGCAAAAAGCAGTATTTCACCTGATTAATAACAATAATGAAGATGGTGGACAATTAGTCTTCTCATCACGTTTTGCACCAATAGAACTCAAATTAGAATTACCTGATTTACAATCTCGTTTAACCCAAGCGGTGAGTGTAAAAGTACCGAGTGGACAGTCTTATGCAGATCGTCATGCCTTATTACATTCGGTACTGGAACGTCGGGGTGTACATTTTGACCCACAAATAACGGAATATTTGCTATTACATGGACCACATCAAACCAGTACACTACTGCAATCAGTCGAGCAATTAGAAAAGTTATTGAAAGGTGAGAAAACCAAGTTGTCTCATGCAACATTAAGGCAGATCTATGCATTGATTGATGAATATAGACAATAGTCTTTTTTGATAAAGATTGAGTGTGCGTACCACATATAAGGTCGTCTATAGGATATATAAGAAAAATTCTTGAGAATTTTTTTTAGCTGTGACAAAGTACGCAAAAAGGATTTATGGCAAAGCTTAATGCTGGCTAATAAGAAATAATTAAAAGAAATCAAGGAGACTATAATGCTCAAACAGGGCATAGGCTTAGGATTATTATGTATTGCTGGTCATGCATTCAGTGCAAATATTACTGTCACGACAACAGATGATGTTGTGAAAGCAGATGATCAGTGTTCATTAAGGGAAGCGATTGAATACGTTAATCAAGGGATGCCAGAAGCAGGTTACAATGGTTGTGGTGGCAAAAGTGCTACAGCAACGATCATGTTGCAGGCGAATAAAGAATATACACTCAATAGCCAGATACGTATTTCAAAAACTGTAAGTTTCGCTTCTGATTATGAAACTGACATTAATGATACCAGTACTGTTGTAGGTAAAAAAAATGCCATTATCAAAATGGTTGGAAAAGACCGTTTATTTCATATTGAAAAAATAATAGATCCAGAAGCAACAGCAAAGCAAGCTATGCTGACCGTCGTTTTTAGTGAAATGACTTTGAAAGGTTGTGGCCAAGCAGAATGTAAAGATCAAGGTGGTTTGATTTACAACAAAGAAACATTGATTCTGACAAATAGTCAGCTTTTAAATGGTACTGCAAGACAAGGTGGCGCTATTTATAATGCTGGAGAATATGCCGCGAATACCAGTTTGAGCACTGTTTCGATGAATAACACCTTGATGCAAGGTAATAAAGCGAAAGAAGGTGGGGTTATTTATGCTGAGATTCCAGCATTTACGATCATGCAGTCTTTGATTCGAGATAATGAAGTAACGGATAGCAATAGTTCTAATTTTGAAGTCAAAAATAAATTTTCAGAGGAAGCGATTAAAGCAATTGGAGAATCAGTTCCATTTGGGTTTATCAATAGTACAATTTTCAATAATAAGGGCTATGTCGTTAAAGTATACGATGCAATGCAAGTTAATAATGTCACCATGATTTTAAATACGATGGGATTGATTATTGATGCGCCGAATAAAAAAGGCTTCGTAGCGAATAGCATTATTGCCAAAAATGGTAATGCAGACTGTACGACGATTGCAGGTGGTGAAGAGAGTCAGATCAGTAATAATTTATATTCAGTAGGTTGTGGTGGTTATAAAGGTACTGCTTTAGGCGCGACTCAACTGATTTCTGGCAGCACGGAAGGAAAATGTGATTACAATAGTAATGGCATTCTTTGCCCATTTTCTGAAGTAGAATCACTCGCTTTGGGTTATTTTTTACCAAGAATTTTACCAAGCTATACTTCTGCTGAAGATTCTTTGATTGTCAATAAAGGACCTGCTCCTCAAGACAAAATATTAAATTGTTCAACTGTAGATCAACGTGGTAAAAGCAGAAACGCAAATATGGAATTGTGTGACCGTGGTGCTATTGAATTAGTGATTGATTCATCTAGTACCACGACAGTGGGGCAAGATATTTTGTATGGTCAAACTGCTAAGTTTTCTATTGCAGATCAATTGCAAGATGGGGAGCTGGTGAGCGTTGAAAAGTGTAAACAAATTTTTAATCGTGATGTAGATGAAAATGGTAAGCCTTGGCAAATAGGGTGCCTAAAAATAATTCAAACCAATACACCATCAAAAGGTACGATGGCGATAGATCAAAATGGTGAAATTATTTATACACCAAATAGCAATTGGCAAGGTTCGGACGAGTTTAAAATCAATGTTATTACTTCAACAACAAGTTTTAATAAGTCGGATAATCCTTATATTTCGATCCCCGCGCGAATTGTCCAACGTAAACCAGATGATTTTAAAGATTATAAAGTAAAAACTTCTGGCGGTAGTTTAGGCATTATTTCAATTATCGGATTACTTGGTTTGGTAGGTTATCGACGCATAAAATACAAATAAGGGATTAAATATGAAAAATTATAAAAAAGGATTATTGGCGCTAGCAATATTATCAACGATGTCATTGATGGCGGCTGATGATAAGACCATTTATGTCAATACTTTGGATGATGAAGATGGTACGAATCCGGCAAAGTGTTCATTAAGAGAAGCCATAAAAACTGCAGAAATGCGCCAAGCTTATGGTGGTTGTAGTGCTGGCCAAATATACTCCACAGTTCCGAACGTGATCCAATTAGAAGCGGGTGAGTATAAGTTAAGTAAAGAGTTGAGACCAAACTCGGATGTTATTATTATTGGTAAAGAACCCGCTGATTATAGCCGTCCTGATGTTTTAACCAATAATTACCCAGCAGAAACTGCACTTAAAACAACTATTTCTGGTCAAGGTGTAAGTCGTATTTTTAATACGATTTATGACAATAAACCAAGTCTTTCTTTGAAAAATTTGATTCTTAAAGATGGATCAAGCCTAAAAGACACCAATAACAGTGTGGGTGGGGCAATTTATGCAGGTGGCGTAACTACATTAACTAATGTAAGTATTCTGAATGCTAAAGCTAAAAATGGAGCGGCAATTTATTTAAATGATGCAACAAGCTCATTAACTGTTAACTTTGGCGTATTTGATGGAAACACTGCTGAACAAGGTAGTGTATTGGGAATGACTTGTGCAGATAATTTGCTATTTACTACACGTACGATAGAAATCACTGGTGCTAGTTTTCTTAATAACGGCGCTACAAATAGTACGAGCACATTTAGTTTTTGTGGTCAACCGAGTGTAACTTTCACGGCAAATACAATTACCAATAATATAGCCAATCCAGATTCAGGCAGTATTATTCAATTTAGTCAATTAACGCCTCAAGGCAAAGTAAATTTTAGTGATAATTCAACTTTATCATTATTAAGTAATACAATTGTTAAAAACAATGCTTGGGCAACATTATTGTATGGCTATAATGGTGCTAAAAGTATAAGTAATAACATCTTAGCATATAATAATGGTAAGTCTTGTCGCTATGCAGATGGTGATGTGAGTGAGGTTACTGATTCAGGTGTAGTGGTCGGTTATAACGCTTTAACCTTAGCTGCTGGAAATGATCAATGTGAACTTGCAAACTCACTAACCAAAGAGGGGAAAGACTACTCACTTGATGTGAGTAATATTAATTTTTCTTCAATTTTATATGATTTAGAGCAACCAAGTGAATCAACTAGTTTTATGCCAATGTACTTCCCTAAAAATTTAGGGACTGAAAAAGATTTAGTCGATATTGGTTTTACTGGATGTAGCACTGCTGATCAACGCGGTGTAACTCGTATCATTGCGCAAAACTCTACGGGTGAGAATGATATTTCGAATTCATGCGATATTGGTTCAACAGAAATTTTACGTTTAACAGCAAATAATTTAAGTGCGAACAATACATCTGTTACAGTTGCATTGGCAAGTTATCAAAATGAATTAGATATTTATAACAAACTGATTGCAGATCCAAAAACGAATCAGGATTATATTCCATACTATAAAATTCAATCAGAGAACTATAGTAATTTAATTAAATATACGAAATCTGAGCAAAAATATCGCACTATTTTTATTGATCCATTCATTGCAAATATACCAACAGAAATCATTACTCAAGATTCAAATGGCAAGATGGTTCGTGAAGTAAAGCATTTAAGTGCTGATAATTATACGGTCACAGCAAAATCACTCGGTTTAGGTTTACTCACAGATGGTAAGTTTAATGGTAATCCTGATCCAAATTTGCATTGTGAATGGAATGCGAACCTGAAAAAGATTCTGATGTGGCGTACTGATGATGCAGTCACAGTTTCGGGTGATAATGAATTCTGTAGTTATACATTGACTTTAAAATCAGATCCAAATATTACCTCGACAGCGTATCTAATTGGAAATTTAGTAAATATTGCTCCGTCAACAACTGATACTACGTTGAACATCGAAGCAGGTTCGACCAAACCTATAGATGTTGATTTATTGCAATATGCAAATGATGATGGTGACGGTAATGCAGCAGCACTGATAACAAAACCGAATAAGCCAAAATTCTATATTAACTCTAAAGGTGAAGAACTGCCTATTCGCATCACAACTGATTTAGATCCTGTTGTGATTACTGCTGATCGTAGTGGTGCATGTCCAGGTACGGATAACAAGTACACATGTTATGGTGGTAAAATTCATATTCAGCTGAAAAACACGCTTGATCCTTTTAGTTATAAAGTGAAATATTTGGTCTATGATGCAGATGGGCTTGCATCAAATGAGGGCACAATTACGCTTGAAAACTCAGGTACTGCTGCGAACAGTCCGCGTGTGAGTGGCGGTGGATCATTCGGCTGGTTAAGTTTAGTAGGTCTTATTGGTTTAGCGGGTTATCGCCGAATGAAGATGAATAAAAAAGCGTAATATCGGTCTTTGTTATCTAAGAAGCCAGTTTCTCGAAACTGGCTTCTTTTTCTTTATCAGCAATGTATATTTTTTGCTATTTAGATAGGCATGTGCTTCAAATTGTATTATAAGTTTTAGATACAAGAGGATAGTTTGGGTACGATCCTTAACCTATTGAAAAATTTTCATTTTGAATTTATATGAAGCAATTTACTGTATTAACCCCGATTGATCAGATTTCTTATCGTGCTGAAGAGTTAGTTTCGATAAAACGTAATGATTTGGTTCCCTTATTGGATAATCAAACGCGTATGAATCTATATGCAGATCAGTTGATTCAAGGGCAATCAGTATTATTGAATGGTATTGATCCTGAGTTAACACAAAAGTTAAGCCACACAATTGCACAGATTATTGAACAATTATCGGCTTCTAAAAAGAAACTAAATCAAAAAAAGTTTAATGCATTACAAAAGTGGTTAGGTTTAGACTTAGAGTTTAGTGTTGGGCAGAATCAATATCTAAAAGATTTAGATCGTTTAATTGATGAAGCGAATAGGCTGAGTCAACGCTTACAAGTTGAAATTCAAAAATCAGAATCACGTTTCCAGCAAGCTGTGGGTTTACGTGAACAGATGGCAAAATATATTCGTGCTGCACAAGAGTTTGCTCAAGAATATCCAGCTTTTGTACAGAATAGGCATCCTTTGGATAATTTTTCCGAGCGTTTGTCTAAAAAAATTAATACATTACAGACTTTACAAGCCAGTAATGATATTGCTTTGGCACAAATGCAACTGACGCAACAGCTTTTATTAACATTATTAGATCGGTTTAATGAGGCACAACAAGTTTTGATTCCTGCTTGGCAATATCATGTGAAACAAAGCCAAGCGCAAAGTTCTTCAAATATGACTGAAGAATTGGATCAAAGTCGTGATAAATTAATTCAATCATTAAAGAAATCATTAGAAAATAAATAGGGTAATACGATGAGCGATTCAAACAATCCAGTAACAACACAGGTGGCAACAACAGAATCACCATTAGAGTTGCAGAAGTTTGAGCAACTAAATTTAAAAGAAATTGGGTTGAATAGTGAAGACTTTAATGAAGTGCTGAATGCCCATAAAGACTTAGCTAATATTAATCATACTGCTGTGGCTGAGTATGGTAAGAATATTGCGACCAAGACATCATCTTATACAGATGAGTTATTAAATCTCGTCAAGAATAAAGATCTCGATGTGACTGGACAAAAATTGAATGAAGTTGTTCAAGTTGCACAACAGTTGAATACCTCGAGTATTTTAAATAAATCAAAAAATTCAGGCTTTATCGGTAGCATTTTAAGTAAGTTTAAAGGTGCAAAACAAAGTTTTGATCAGCAATTTAATACCACCAAAGAGCAAATTGATTCTTTGGTGAAAGAAATTGAAACCTCACAATCAGGTTTAAAAACACGTGTAGACACACTTGATCGTATGTTCAATGGCGTGCAAGAAGAATACCGTCAGTTGGGTATTTACATTGCAGCAGGGAAAATTAAACAAGACGAAGTTCAGAAAGAAATTGCGACATTATCTGCTCAAGAGCAAGATCAAAAAACCAATCAACGGGTTTATGACCTAAATCATCTCGCCAATAATCTTGAAAAAAGAGTGAGTGATTTACAAGTTTTGCAGCAATCAGCGATGCAAACTTTACCGATGATTCGTATTATTCAATCTAATAATATGATGTTGGTGGATAAGTTTTATGCGATTAAAAACATTACTTTACCTGCGTGGAAGAATCAGATTAGTTTAGCTATTTCACTGAATGAGCAACGTAATAGTGTGCAACTTGCCAATACTATTGATGATGCAACCAATGAGTTGTTAAAACGTAATGCTGACTTATTACATCAAAACTCTGTTGATACCGCAAAAGCCAATCAGCGTTCAGTAATTGATATTGAAACCCTTGAACACGTGCAAAATACCCTCATTAAAACAGTGAATGATGTGATTCAGATTCAAAAAGAAGGCATGCAAAAACGTGAAGAAGCATCTACACGAATCAAAGCTTTACAATCGAATCTGCAACAATTGGTATTGGACACCAGTACACCTAAGGCTTAATGGTATTGTCTGTTCAATGTATTTTGCCCATGAATTAAAGGTATAGCGCTTGACTGAAAAAAATCAATATCCTGCGGATATTCAGCAGATTGAGCAGGGTTTAAAAGTTCTTAAACGCAGAAAGTTTAATCTAACAGCTTCTGCGTTACTTTTATCAACCGTCGGTGTTGTGAGTTTAGTTGCAGTTTTTTTTCAGCAGGAATTGGTTTTCAATTCATTTGGCGTGGCGCAACAGGTTCAGCAAATTCATTTGCCGTATATGATTGATGGAAAATTAAGAGAATATGTCCATCAACCTGATTATTTTATGAATGCTTTTTCATGGTTGGGATGGTTAATTTTAAAATTAATAGTCTCATTCATTGGTGCATTTATGATTGTTGGATTTTTAAAAAGATTTAAATTCTTTTTGATACGCTTTCAGTCTTTTATCCTTAAATTTGTCGCATGGCTCATCACATTTATTGTACTTTGGGGCGGGTTAAGCTATGTGCAGTATGAGCTGAAAGATGATGAAGAGAGTGTGGTCAGTGCCTTTGTTCAATATGATCAAAATATTCAACAAAGTGATTTTTATCGATATTTACAAAAATCAGATATACCTGAAAATGTGCAAAGTTATTTATTGGCTCAAACTGCTTTGATGCATAAACCTGTAGATAAAGTGGTTGCAACGGTATATGCAGAAAAACTGATTAAAGCGGAACAATCTGATCCCCAATTCTTAGAATATGGTTTTAAACCTGAGCAATTGTGGACGATTCAACATCAAGTGTTTAATCAAGCAGTTTCGCCAATTGCTAAAAGTGTGGAAGCTCAAGTTGATCGTGCAAACTTTTGGTCAAATTGGGTTGGCAAGATCTTATGGGGGATTACAGCAGTTAGTTTCTTATTGAGTTTAATGGTTTATATGTTAGCAAGTCGCATTGCGAAGCGTCTTGATCGAATTGCAACACAATTGAAATCTTAAAGTTCTTGCAGCCTTTAGCTTTTCAATGATTGGATGAGCGCGCAGATTTAAAAAAGCACTTTCAATGGGGAAAGTGCTTTTTTTATAGTACGGATTTTTATTGAGAAGCGCTTTTGATTTAGAAACGACATGCAATTTAAGCGACTTCTTTACTGCGATGTAAAATTAATTCTTTCAGTTCTAAAGTATCAAATGTTTTGTCCCAAATTTCACCATCGACGATATAGTACGGCGTTGGGTGTTTTCCGAAACTTTGCACATAGCGCGTAATTTCAGCCTGTTTATCTGCTACTTCTTTATGTTGAATTGAGCGCAATACTTTTGTGCCATCTAAGCCCATACCTTCAATCACTTGTTTCAGTATCTCAGGATTCGCAATGTCCTTGCCATGTGCAAAAATAGCATGAAATAACGCTTGGGTTAGGGCAAATTGATCAAAGATATTATCCAAAGCCAAGATTGCCTGATGCGCTAAACCACTGTTTGGCATACGTTTCATGTGTTCAATATCAACAGTTAAATCTTGGCTGTAGGCAGCAAACTTTGCCATATCCAATTTACGATCTGCTTCTTTGGTTCCATAGCGTACAGTCAAGTATTGATAAACATCTAAACCTTGTTCTGGAATCTCAGGTAAAACTTGCACTGGCAATAATTCGATTTTTCGAGTCGTTGGCTGATTCCAATGCTGTTTAAGTTTTTCAAATGCGACATAACTCATTGGATAGACTAGGTCGAATACGAATTCAATTTTCATTGTTTTACCTCATTGTGATTTGTATCTGAAATTAGTTCACTTCGGTTCACTATTTCAGTTTTAACTATTTCAATTTTATAAGTAAGTACTGCCTGTACTTTTGGGGAACAACACGGTTTAGATAAACAACTTCGTTATTTCAGATTAAAACTTTAGATAAAATTTGCACATGAATTTTTGTAGAGCGATCGTTGCAGAATGATTATATTTATTGAAAATTAATTTAATTTTAAGTTTCGAGGTATCTATGAGCACTATTGATTTTATTGGAAATGTCCCCATATTCATACACAACCTAGATAAAACACGGTTTTGTGAATCATTGGGGTGCGTGAAATTAAAAATATTTTCATTAAACTAAAAAACCGATTGTTTTTATAAAAACAAACTGTTTTATCTATTTTTTAAATCGACGTATTATAGGTTCAACGAAAGAATTTACTCCCTTGGAGATTGTTAGCATGTTAGATACAAATACTTCTGCTCAATTAAAAACATTGTTAGAACGTCTTGAAAGCCCTATTGAAATTGTTGCTTCTTTAAATGGCACTGAAAAATCAGACAAAATCAAAGAATTAGTCACAGAAGTTGCTGCTCTTTCTGATCAAGTGACGGCACGTTTTGATGGCGAAAATGGACGTAAACCAAGCTTTGGTATCGCTAAAGTGGGTGAACAACCTCGCGTATTCTTTGCTGGCTTGCCAATGGGGCATGAGTTTACCTCTTTGATTCTTGCATTATTGCAAGTGTCAGGTTATGCACCGAAAGTTTCAGATGAAATTTTAGCGCAAATCAAAGGCTTAAATTTAACTGCTGATTTTGATGTATTTGTGTCTTTAAGCTGCCATAACTGTCCTGATGTTGTTCAAGCATTGAACTTAATTGCAATCAACAATCCTGGTACAACTGCGACCATGATTGATGGTGCATTCTTCCAAGACGAAGTTGAAGAGCGCAAAATCTTGGCTGTACCTATGGTATTCCAAAATGGCGAGCATATCGGTCAAGGTCGTATGACTTTGGAAGAAATTGTTGCCAAATTGGACAGTGGTGCTGCTGCGAAAGATGCTGAAAAACTGAATGCAAAAGAAGCATTTGATGTTTTAGTGATCGGTGGTGGACCTGCTGGTGCAACTTCAGCGGTATATGCTGCACGTAAAGGTATTCGTACGGGTATCGTTTCTGAGCGCTTCGGTGGTCAGGTCATGGATACGATGGACATTGAAAACTTTATTTCAGTGCAAAAAACTCAAGGTCCGAAATTTGGTGCAGATATGGAAGCACATGTACGTGAGTACGGTGTGGACATTATGAACCTACAAAAAGTGAAAAACCTTGTAGGTGCAGATCAAACTGCCAGCGGTTTAGTGGAAATTGAACTTGAAAATGGTGCAAAACTTGAATCAAAAACAGTCATCCTTTCAACAGGTGCGCGTTGGAGAGAGATGAATGTACCTGGTGAGAAAGAGTATAAAACACGTGGTGTTGCATACTGCCCACACTGTGATGGTCCATTATTCAAAGGTAAACGCGTTGCTGTGATTGGTGGTGGTAACTCTGGTATTGAAGCCGCAATTGACCTTGCTGGGATTGTAGAACATGTCACTGTTGTTGAGTTTGATACAAAACTCCGTGCTGACCAAGTTTTACAAAACAAATTGAATAGCTTGCCAAATACCACTGTGATCATGAATGCACTTTCTACTGAAGTGATTGGTGATGGTTCACAAGTGACTGCATTGAAATATAAAGATCGTGCAACTGATGAAGAGCATGTTGTTGAACTTGCAGGGATCTTTGTACAAATTGGTTTATTGCCAAATACAGATTTCTTGAAAGAAACAGCTGTTGAGTTGTCAAACCGTAATGAAATTGTGGTGAATGATCGTAATGAAACCAATGTAAAAGGTGTATTCGCTGCGGGTGACTGTACCACTGTGCCTTATAAGCAAATTATCATTGCTGCGGGTGAGGGTGCTAAAGCGTCATTATCAGCATTCGATTACATCATTCGTTCAGGTCAATAAGTTTTGATCATCAATGAATAGAAAGGGAAGCCAAAATATTGAATGATTTTGGCTTTCTTCTTATTTTATTGAAAACATTTTAAATGGTTTATAGGAATTGAGTTGCTAACAGCTCAGTTCCTTTTTTATATTCGCCATAGCACCTTTTTATGGCGTATTAGTCGTAAAATTAAATTATAGATGGATGTATAAGCTAAGAATGGAATTTGTACATTTACAATAGTGTGGTGAATGATTCAGCCAATGTAATGTGGTTAAGCTTGTTTAGAATATTTTTAAAATCTATAAGGATTAAGCTTGTGAAGCATGAGCATATAAAAATTACACCTAGAGCTGTTGCGTTTAATTTTTCTGATTCTTCGATTCATTGGATTCCTGAAGATCCATTTTCATCACATACCTATAATGCGATAAATTTGTTATTGCCCGCAGGTGAGTTTTGGTTTTGCCGTGTTTTTAATAAAGCTTTACCTTTGATCAAAGATGCTCAGCTAAAAGAAGATGTCCGTGCCTTTATTAAGCAAGAAGCGACGCATGCACGTGCTCATATTCAAGGGCAAAAGTTTATGACAGAACAGCATTACAATCTTGATGAAGGTTTAAAAACCGCTGAAACGCTATTTGAGCAGCTTTTATCAGACAAACCTTTTGGTTTGGAATTATCAAAATCGAAATGGCTAGCGTCTTATTGGCTGACCATACGTGTGGGAATTGTTGCTGCAATTGAGCATTTCACAGGTGTGATTGGTCAATGGACCTTGGATCATAGTCATAATTGGGATAAATATGGTGCAGATGCTGAGATAAGTGATTTGTTCCGTTGGCATTTAGCAGAAGAGGTTGAACATCGTAATGTCGCATTTGATTTGTTTCAGCATTTATTGCAAAACAAATTAGGTTTTTATATCTCACGCCAAGTGTTGATGACGGCTGTATTTCCTATTTTTATGTATTTAATGGTCGATATCGGACGTAGTTTGGCACGACAAGATGATTTAGTTGAGATGCAGAAAATCGCCAAAGCCAGTTTCCCTCGCATGTTGTGGGAATTGCAAAAAGTCGGTAAGCAAACAGGCAATTTACCCACCTTTACTTTTTTAGCAAAATCAGTTGTGCGTTGGATTTCGCCAAATTATCATCCTGATTCAGAAGGAAACACTGAACAAGCCCTAGCATATTTTGCACGTTCAGCCGCTGTAGCCGCAGCAAAAAGCTAAATATTTCTAATTTTTCAATATAGACCAACTGGATGAAGTCGTTGGTCTATATATTTTGGAGCATATTCAAGCTGTGATTCTATGTATTGATCGTAGGATGAAGTTGTAGTACTAATTTGCGGACTAGATTTTCAGCATCTAGTGCCGATTGTTCAAATAATTCACCACCATATTCCTGATATTCGATCGCAATTTCATGAAACTGTTGAATACCAATAAAGTTAAAGGCAGTTTTAACCGATGGTTCTGCATGATTCTTAAATGGTGCATCAGGATGATCAAAATCGTGTCCACCACGAGAAGATAAAATAATCATCGGTTTTTGTTGATCTAGTAATCCTATATAGGGTTGTTCGCGATTTGGATCAAAACTATAGGTTTTGTCTTTTCTGACGATATTATCAATATAGGCTTTTAAGTGGGCTGGTGGACCAAAATTATATAAAGGCATTCCCAAAACAATCAGGTCAGCCCATTTCAATTCAGCGATTAATCCATCACTGAGTTGTAAACGCTGTTGGGCTTTTTCTTCAGATTCCGCATAGCCAAATTCAGATACAATCCATTCTTCATCGATCAGTTGAGGAGGATTTTTTCCGACATCACGATGTTTGATGTGTATTGATGAATCTATTTCAGACCAAGTTTGGATAAAAAGTTCTGTTAATTTACGACTTTGTGAACCATGAGGAACTCTGCCAGCAATGCCTGTGCGTACACTTGAATCTATTCTTAAAATATTGGTCATTTATCGTTGCTCAATCTAAGAGATGAATTACATCTTTATTGAATTGTGGAGCTGTGACAAACGATCAAAATAAATGCTATAAGTGAATTAGATTCATCTATGTTTAGATTGCAATATGGACTTACACTATTCGTTGGAGCAACTATTGGCTTTTCAATATGTTGCTGAAAGCCTAAGCTTTAAGAAAGCTGCTGAACGCTTGCATCTTACGCCTACAGCGTTGAGTCATCGTATAAAAAAATTAGAAAATCAACTTAATCTGAAATTATTTGAACGTAAAACACGAAAAATAGAATTAACGGCAGAAGGAGAGTTCTTATTTAAACATGTACAAACAGGTTTTGAACATATTCAAAAAGCGCTGTTACAGTTGAACCAAAATCAGCAACGATTATTCACCATTACGACTACACCACCGTATGCGAGTGAATGGTTGATCCCATATTTACCTGAGTTACAAGCTTTGTATCCCGATGTGATGTTTCGAGTACATGCCAGTTATGACCCAGTGAATATGAAGTCAGGGCAATATGATTTAGCGATTCGTTATGGTCAAGGTGGTTATCAAGAATTAGATGTAGAATTATTGGCAGAAGATCAATATGTCGCGGTCAGTCACCCCTCTATAGAAAGTGAAAATATTGATTGGAATCGTGTCCCACTGATCCATTTTTCATGGGGAGATGAATATTGCCCTAAACGAATCAATTGGCAAAAATGGTATAGCCAACAAAATATGCAAATCCATGTTGGACAACGTCAGGTTTTTTATAATGAGGAAAATCATGCAATTCGTGCTGTATTAGCAGGTCAGGGCATTGCTTTGTTAAGTAAAGTTGCGATTGCACATTATTTACAAATGGGAATGTTGAAAGTCGTGTCTAAGCATTACGTTGAAGCATTGAATTATTATTTACTCTCATCATTAAAACAGGATGAGGTCATAGTCGGTACAAAAAAATGGTGCCGAGAAAAATTAGAAGGCACTTATAAAGTAATTTAAAAGATGATTGTATTAAAATAAAAAAGCCAAAGTACCCCCCAAATGTACTTTGGCTTTTCCGTTTAATCTTATTATTCTCCCCTTGTTTCGAGTAAGGGCGCTGATTCCCAAACTCTATTTTATTTATTGTTATTTTTATCTTGTACTTAGACAGTATTTATTGATAAGCAAAATACATTCCAAGTTTTACATTTTTATGACATTTCTCAAGTAAGTGTAGTATGTTTAACCAAACAGGCTGAGATAATAAAAACGATTTAACAATTGTTCCTTGCTCTCTACATGTGCTGGATTTTGGACAATACAATCAATCGGACAGACATCGACACAGGTTTGGCGCTCATAAAATCCAACGCATTCTGTACAGCGCTCTGCATCAATCTCATAGACTTTTTCACCTTCAAAAATTGCTTGATTCGGGCATTCTGCAACACACATATCACAGTTTATGCATTGGTCTGTAATCATTAAAGCCATGGTTTTATCCTTTGATTAAATCGCTTGATAAGCCAATGATGATGCAGAAATATCAGCAGTAGAGTTTGGTAAGTTGCGAATTAATAAAGCATATTGCATATCTACATCCGCAGGAATAGGAATATCTACAATATGTCCTGAGCCTTTTGCATCGGTGATCGAGTTGCCTTTTTTATCCAAAATTTCATTCAAAATAAAAGTGATGTTTCCTGAAGTTGTCATGAGTTCCAATGAGTCACCGACAACAAAGCGGTTTTTCACTTCAATCTTGATATAGTCGCCATGTCGTTCTAAAACTTCACCAACAAACTGTTGATGGTCAAAGCGTGAAGAACCTGTTTCATAATTCTGATATTCAGAATGTACGTGGCGACGTAAAAAACCTTCGGTATAACCACGATTTGCCAGACCTTCCAGTTGTGTCATCAGTGCAGAATCAAAGCCTTTGCCTGCAAGTGCATCATCAATCGCTTTACGATAAATTTGCGCTGTTCTGGCACAGTAGAAGTATGATTTGGTGCGTCCTTCAATTTTCAAAGAATGAATGCCCATTTGAGTCAAACGATCTACATGTTGTACAGCACGTAAGTCTTTTGAGTTCATGAAGTAAGTACCATGTTCATCTTCTTCAGCAGCAAACATGTCTTCTTCATTGCGTTGTAATAAAACCGGTTCGCCAAATTGATTTTGTTGTAAGGCGTGTTGCTCGTCGGCATCTTTATTGTTGCAGCAGCCTGATGCTGTCTCCAGTTGTTGGACTGGAATGACATCCCCAGATGCATCTTCTGCTGCTTCGTGAACTTTATAATCCCAGCGACAAGCATTGGTGCAAGCGCCTTGATTGGCATCACGTTTATTCATATAGCCTGAAAGTAAGCAACGACCGGAATAAGCCATGCAAAGCGCGCCGTGTACGAAAACTTCAATTTCCATATCAGGCACATTTTGCTTAATTTCTTCGATCTCTTCGAGGGATAATTCACGTGATAAAATCACGCGAGTTAAACCCATATTTTTCCAGAACTTGACCGTTGCCCAGTTAACTGCATTGGCTTGAACAGAGAGGTGGATCGACACTTCAGGGAAATGTTCACGCACCATCATGATCAGACCAGGATCAGACATAATCAAAGCATCAGGTTGCATTGCAACCACAGGTTCAAGATCTCGGATAAAGTTTTTAAGCTTGGAATTGTGCGGTTGAATATTCACCACCACATAAAACTTTTTGCCTAAAGCATGTGCTTCGGCAATACCAATTTTTAAATTGTCATGATCAAATGCATTGTTACGAACCCGCAAGCTGTAACGCGGCTGACCTGCATAAACAGCATCCGCACCATAAGCAAATGCATAGCGCATATTCTTTAGCGAACCGGCAGGAGAGAGAAGTTCAGTAACGTGGGAAATGGTCATGTCGTAAAAGGCATAAAAACTTTATGGGTATTATTCTAGTGATAAAAAAAATAGATTCAACCTAGTAAAAAGCTCGGGATTGAAAATGATTAGCCTCAAAATATTGTCAATCTACTCATTTTAAGTTTAATATATATGGAAATACATATATCCATATATAGATATGAATCAAGTTGATTTTTTTAAATGTCTCGCTGATCAAACACGGCTCGATATTTTACTGATGATTGTGAAACAGGGTGAACGTTGTGTCTGTGATTTGACTGAAAGTTTAGCGCTCAGTCAGCCGAAAATTTCACGGCATTTGGCGCTGTTGCGTACTTCACAGATTTTGCAAGATCGTCGCCAAGGGCAATGGGTTTATTATCAGTTACATGATGATTTAGCGCCATGGTGCAAAGAGATTTTGCTCAAACTCGCAGAACAGGATCAGCGTTTTAATTTAGTTGAAAATGCTGGTTCTGAAAATTCCAAATGTTGTGAATAGAAGGTTGAATTAAAATGAAAATTTTATTTTTATGTACAGGTAACAGTTGTCGAAGTATTCTTTCTGAAGCTTTATTTAATGCGCAAGCACCTGTTGGTTTCGAGGCATGTAGCGCAGGCAGTCATCCCTCAGGACAGGTGCATCCACTGACCTTGAAAACCTTGCAAAGTTTGAATATTCCGACTGAAAATTTATTCAGTAAAAACATGCAGGCATGTGAGGCGTTTGCACCTGAAATTGTGGTGACGGTATGTAGCGAAGCTGCCAATGAATCTTGCCCACTTTATTTAGGAAATGCCTTAAAAGTTCATTGGGGTTTGGATGATCCATCACATTTGGATTTGCCAGAAGCAGAAAAATTACAGGCGTTTCATTCAACGGTGCAACATATTCAACGTCGTTTTGATGCTTTTTTTGCATTGAATTTTGAACAATTGAATGCACAGGAATTAGCCAAAGCACTCGAAAAAATCGCTTTAATTGTGTGAATGTTCAACTATGTCAGTTCAGAAACTCTCTTTTTTAGATCGGAATCTTACGCTTTGGATTTTTATCGCCATGGCTGTTGGTATTGCGATCGGTTTATTTTTACCCGAAACAGCGCAAAGCCTAAATCAGATGAGCGTGGGAACGGTGAATTTACCGATTGCCATAGGTTTGATTTTGATGATGTATCCACCTTTAGCCAAAGTAGATTATAAAAATTTAAGCCAAGTTTTTCAGGACAAGCGAACCTTGGTTTTGTCTTTGCTGCAAAATTGGTTGATTGCACCGTGTCTGATGTTCGCACTTGCGATTCTGTTTTTGCAGAACTATCCAGAATATATGACAGGGCTGATTTTGATTGGCTTGGCACGTTGTATTGCAATGGTATTGGTGTGGAATAATCTTGCCTGTGGTGATCATCAATATGTTGCAGCCTTGGTGGCATTTAACAGTATTTTCCAGATCCTGTTTTTCAGCAGTTATGCATGGTTATTTTTAACTTATTTACCGCCATTTTTTGGTGTTGAAGCGCAAGTGATCAATGTCAGTTTCTGGACGATCACCCAAGCGGTGCTGATTTATCTGGGTATTCCATTCTTATTGGGCTTCTTAACCCGTTTGATTCTGGTGAAACAAAAGGGTTTGGATTGGTATCAAAATCGTTTTATTCCTAAAATTAGTCCGCTGAGTTTACTGGCATTGCTGTTTACCATTGTGGCGATGTTCAGCTTAAAAGGTGCGGATGTAGTGGCATTGCCACTGGATGTATTGCGAATAGCTATTCCTCTGACGCTGTATTTTATCATGATGTTTTTCATTAGCTTTTTTATGAGTAAATGGATGGGCAATGATTATCCGAAAACCACAGCCATTTCATTTACCGCAGCAGGCAATAACTTTGAGTTGGCACTTGCTGTAGCAATCGCAACTTTTGGTTTGGCTTCGCCAGTAGCATTTACCACGGTGATTGGTCCTTTGGTTGAAGTACCTGTATTGATTGCTTTGGTGAGTGTGTCGCTGTGGTTAAGGAAGCGCTTTTAATAGAACAGGATTAGTTTATTTTTTGTGATTAGTATTTTTTAATTTTAATGTTTTCAAAGTTATAGAAAATGCTCAGTATTTATTTTTATGAAAAAACAAATTTTTATACCTCATTTGAGGATATTTGCAATAAATCTACTTAAGTTAGAATCCATTTCAATATTCATTGACAGAGTAATAAAAAATGAAAATAAAATTAATGAGTTTAGGTGCTTTGTTAATATTGGGGAGTTTTACATATGCAAATGACCTCAATATAGAACAAAATATTTTTAATGATCGTGTGGTTTTAGATCAGCACAGTGTAAGTATGAAATCATACACAGGGAAATGGAGGACCAATTGTGTATTCGATGAAGCGCAAAAAAAATATTTTAATATATCGTTTGAATTTGAACACCCATTTTTATTAAAGAAAACGACAACTTTATTTAAAAATCATATTTGTACAGTTCCAAGTACGAGCAAATCTTATAGCTATCAAATTAATCATGTCGATAGAAATAATGACGGATACTATGCACTATATTCAAGCCTTCCAGAGAGAATAGATCTTTATATTTCTCCGAAAAATATAGAGCAGTTGATCATGAAATTTGATGGTGCAATTTATAATTTAAATAAAGAATATAAATAGGGCATATAGACATGAAAAAAATATTATTAATCACTTTATTTGCGTGTTTAAGTTTACAGGGATGTAGTGATCTTGACTCTGTATTAGATCCTTTGAAAGATTCGGAATCTAAGTCCTTGGATGCATTGAAGGATACAGCATCAGAGTCGGATACAAAAGGGACAACAACGACTTCAAGTTCGTCGAGTAAAGGGACAACCATAACTAGTACTCCAGTGAGTCTAGGGTCAACAACGGTTATAAGCTCGTCGGGTGATAGGACAACAACTCCTAATTCAACAAGTAAAGGATCAACAACGACTACAGGTTCATCAAATACCACAAGTTCAAATACGCAAGAACTTAAATGTAATACACAAGTTGGTGCAATTGTTAAAACGACAAAAGAACAATGGCCTAATTATGTAAAAGCTTGTCCAACTTTAAACTTCTATTGGGGATCAGATGCTGGTGTAAATAATGGAACACCTGAAGGTTCTTGTAAATCTGCAATTCAGAATACAATTTCTGGAAAAGGCAAAAGTGCGTGCTATTGTTATATTGCTACAAATGTGAGTGCAACATCTGCTATATCAAATGGAAATTGGATTTGTTGGGTCGCTTGATAGAATATTTATATGCATTCTTTAATTTTAAATCTAAGCTTTATTATGCATTTTCAACGCTTATAGGAGGAATTAGAAATAATCATCTATACTTGTTTATAATGTGCTAACAAAAAACCGAGGTATTTAACCTCGGTTTATATCTAATCATTCAGAAATAAAATTATTTCTCAACGAATGCACGTTCGATCACATAGTCACCTAGAACACCCATTTTAGGAGATTCTTTAAGACCGTGTTGATCTAGAAGAGCGGCAACATCATCTAGGAACGCAGGGCTACCACATAGCATTGCACGGTCAGTTTCAGGGTTGAAACGTGGTAAACCAATTTTTTCAAATAAAGCGCCTGTTTCAATCGCAGTTGTTACACGACCTTGAGTATGGAACTCTTCACGCGTTACTGTTGGGTAATAAACTAACTTTTCTTTAGCTCCTAACTCAGAGAAAAACTCATGGTTTGGAATTTCATTTAAGATTAAATCTTGATAAGCCAATTCTGAAATAAAACGTGTGCCGTGAACGACAATGATTTTTTCAAAACGCTCATAAGTTTCAGGATCACGAATCGTAGACAAGAATGGAGCAAGACCTGTACCTGAAGAAAGAAGGTATAAGTTTTTACCAGGATTTAAATCATCAAGAACCAAAGTACCAGTCGGTTTTTTTGAAATAAGAATATCGTCGCCAACTTTTACTTTTTGCAAAATAGAGGTTAAAGGACCATCTGGCACTTTAATTGAGAAAAACTCTAACTCTTCTTCGTAGTTAGCACTTGCAATAGAGTAAGCACGCATTAAAGGCTTGCCATTTACTTCAAGACCAATCATGACAAATTGACCATTTTTAAAACGCAATGCAGTATCACGCGTGGTCTTAAAACTAAATAAAGTGTCATTCCAGTGGTGTACGTGAGTAATCTTTTCGACGTTGAAAGCAGCCATTAAAGGTCTCAATAAATTATCAAATTAGAACAGCTTACTATTCTAATCTAAAATCATTCTCTATAAACTGAATATATTTAATTGAGCTTATCAGAAAAAATGATTATGGCTGAAAATATGACTGAATTGAGTCTTCCCATCATTGGTGTTATGCGATCTCCTTTTGTGGAAAAATTTGGCATTCCACGTCAGCCAAATCTGGTACAAGTCGAATCCTATATCGAAATGTATGCGCCGTATAATGTATTAGATGCTTTTGAGGGGATCGAAGAATTTAGTCACCTATGGCTGATTTGGCAGTTCCATGATAATAAAAATCAACAAGATAAAGAGAAATTTCGCCCGCAAGTTCGCCCACCACGTTTAGGGGGAAATAAGAAAATAGGTGTTTTTGCGACACGAAGTATGTATCGACCTGCGCCGATTGGTTTATCTGTGGTACAACTGAAAGAAGTCAGAAAAGAGGACAATGCTGTTCGTGTTTATGTCACAGGAAGTGATCTACTTGATGGCACACCGATTCTAGATATTAAGCCCTATATTCACTATTCAGATGCAATCGTTGATGCACAAAGTGGCTATGCACAGGCTGAACCCGTCAGAAAACAGGTGATTTGGTCAGAAGAGGCTGAATTTTCCAAACAAGCCTTATTGAAAAATAAACAGATTCAACAAAAATATGTCGATGAGTTGGAACAAGTTTTAGGCTTAGATCCGCGACCTGCCTATCAGCATGATGATCAGCGAGTTTATGGACTACGTTTTGGCGCATTCAATATTAAATTTAGTTGTGGCGAAACAAGTATTATTGTTCAACAAATTGAACTTTAATTGATTCATCTAAAATGCGTATTTATCAATAGAATGATGAATACGCATTTCTGACACTCATTGTCACAGCATTTATGATTTCAATGCGTTTACTTTGGCAAAATTTAGCAAATCCTGTTGCGATTGAATCAATAAACGGTTCTTCTCAGCAGCAATCCATCCCAGTGCGAACCAAATTTTAGCATCTGTTTTTACTAATTTTTTAAGTATTTCTTCTGCCACAATCAAGTCATTATATAGCCCTAAACTTTCTTGTGCAGGTTTGATCGCTTTAATATATTGCTTCATATCCTTTTCATCACATAAAGAAGTTATAAATTCAATGCTATAACGCAAGCGTTTTAAATTTTTACGGGTTTTATGCCGTGCTTCGATATCGAGTTCTAAATAGTTTTCAGCATCCGTTTGAATTTTCTGATGTAATTTATTGATCTTTTTCAAAGCTGCTTTATGTATAGAAGCATCGCTATTTTCAGTCGTATCTTGATAAATAAACTGAATCAAAGACAACATAAGATAGTTAAAGTTAGAGGCACGAAAGAGTTGGATGAGGCTTTGACGATCAGGTGTTTCAGATTCAGCAAGTTTAAATTTAGGTGCATCCACCGCATCAAGTTGCGGAAGTAACTCTTCACGGATTACATCAAGATCACGTGTCGTACCGAGTTGCCGAAATAGTTCCGCCAATTGAGTTTGCCATGTTGGATCAATACGAAGTGACCAACTTGAAAATGTTTTTAAAGCGCTACGTAGGCGACGAATTGCAACACGCGCTTGATGCACATGCTTAGAGTTGAAATGACCCGAAGCGATAGCGCTACTGTTTGGTAATAAATGCTGTAAACAATGATTAAAAATCTTCTGTAAAGCCTTTTCTTGACTGTCCTTTGCACTAAGAAAAAGCGGTGTTTGAAATTGCACAGGATTTTCCTGAATATCTTGTGCCAAGAGAGTCCCTCGTTGCGCTTTAGTCCGAGTATCTAACCACAGCCCATAGCGTTTAATACGCGGTAAAATAAAGGAAATTAGATCTTGCACTGTCCCTTGTTTAAGCTCAAATTCTAATTCATTAATATCGAGTATATTTTGATGTGCAATAATTTTTCCAAAGTCATAACTGACTTCAATGTCACTATTTTGAAAATTAAATAAGGTGATTTTACGTTCAATTTGTGTTTGGAATTGAATAGCTAAAGGGTGATCAGTTTGTGTGAAAATGGATTTTATATATTTAGGAATATGCTTAGATTTTAAATAGTTGTCGAGTTGTAATGCTGTTTCATTCATCCCTAAACTTTCTTCAAACTCTACACGTTTCAAATGTTGTTCTGTTGGAAGTTTTAGCGTTTGGAACCATTGCTCATTTTCAAGTCGTTGTCGAAGTGAAATGGAATGTGTGGATAAATCGAATTGTGCCGTATCATAATACTTTGCGTTTAAGGCTTTCGCTATGCAACTTTTTCGTTGAAAGGCTTTAAGCAAAGCGTCTTTTTTATCTTCAGAAACCTGAAATTTTAACTCCATTTCGAACATGGCTTGAATTCCATTTATGTATTCTTTTAATGAGTTTAATCTGAAAATTTAGATTTATTGCATTTTTTTATGAATGATTACAAATCAGCCGTGCAAGCGATATTGGGCTTAGAATAAAGGGTACAAAGTATTGTAAAGGAATGATTTAATGTTTAAATCATTCCCATCTTTCATGATTATTTTAAGAATTTACGACTCACAAGGAATTGCTCTGTCGCTTCAAGAAGTTTCTCTGCATAGACTTCTTGTTTCGCTGTCAGCCAACCCAGTGCAAACCAGTCACTGGCTTCCAAATCCGTTTGTTGTAAATACGAAGCAGAAGAGGCAAGCACTTGATATTGTTCACAAGCTTGTTGAGCATCATTCAGGGATTTACCATATTTTTGTAAATTCTTCACATCATAAATATTGGTCAAAATCGGGAAACTAAATTTTAATTCATTTAAATGTTGTGCCAAGGCTTCAAGGCTTTCTAGATCAGAAAGATCGGCATCATTTAAACTTTCTTGAAGCTGTTTATATTGATTTTGCAGGGTATTTTGCGCATACCATTTTAAATCATGTAATGGTGCTTTTTCAGATTGTCCCAAGCTAAAGATCAATAATTCCAAATAATGTTGCACATTTTGTGTTGATTTAACTAGGTTATTCAGTTTTTCATTGGCATATAAAATATCTTTATCCAAACTTTCCGCAGTTTTTGGATTTTGCAATAAAGCCCCTAAAGTGCGTTGCATATGCTCAAAATGTTGTAGGTTTTTAAAATGACTTTCAAAGGCAGACAATTGATGTGACCATTTTTCAGTCTTACTGTCTGTCCAATCTTTAAAGAGTGATAGGCTGAGATGTAAGTGATGTAAGGCAACCTGAGCTTGCTGAATATGTTCAGGCTCAGCTACTTGAGCTGAAATGGCCGCAATATTGGGTAATAAATGTTGTAATTGGCTGGCTACCAATAGTCGTAAGTTTTTATCAGCACTGTCTTTTTTATTGAAAATAATCTCTTTGGTTTGTTTTGCAGGGCTGACTTTTTTGTCTTGCACCAATAAATTGCCAAACTCAGCTTTACTACGAACATCAAGCCACAATTGATATTTCTTCACCCATTCAAAGCTGAAAGTCAGTAGTGATTGAATCGAACCACTTTTTAACTCAAATTCAACTTCATGAATTTGTTGCGTTGCAGTTTCAGTACGTACTTCACCTATATCTAAGCTAATTTCAATTTCTGCATCTTCAAAGGTGATGACGCGCATAGTGCGTTGAATATCGGTTTCAAACTGAAGTTGCAAGTGATTAAATTGATCACCCAATGCATTTTTTAAAATTGCCAATGCTTCGGGTTTATCTTGATAAATATCAAGATTTAAATCAGGTGCTTCTGCAAGTTCGCCTAGATTAGTATTGTCTTCAAAGCGTTGTAAATGGCTTTTGGTCGCTGCTTTTAAGGTCTGTACCCAATGCGTTCCTTCTAAGCGTTGACGCAGGGCAGCCCCTTGTTGTGAGAGCAGACGATCAGGTGTGTCATAGTATTTCGCTTGTAGTTGAATAATTTCAGATTTTTTAGGGTCTAATGCTTTGAGTAACGCACTGCGACGGGCTTCTGCAATCTGAAACTTCAATTCAACTTCGAGCATGTGAAAATCCTATTTTCTTGCTGATTCAACGATTAAACAGCATGTTGATATATAAATATGTATTGTAGCGCAAAAAGGGAAGTGAAATAGCTGTGATATTGTTTGTTTAGAGCCGTTTGTTTAAAATCATTTCTTTGAAATTGTTCGTCTATCTAAAAGCAATGCAAATTACAGATGGATTATTTCCTTAGGCTTTAAAAGTATCTTAAAATAATCTAAGCTGATTAAAAATAAAACAGGAAAAACCCCAATGAATGCACATGTAGAACCAAAATCAGACTTGGTACAAAGCCCAAAAATTCAAATGCCAATCAAAAAATATTCTGAATTCTATCGCTTTTATTTAACTGAACATCGCAGCATCATGAGTCGTCGTCTGCATGCAGCAGGAAGTAGTATTGGAATTTACTTTTTTACGAAAGCGATTCGTCAGCGTAAAGCAAAATATTTTGTGTATGGTTTAGTTTCAGGCTATGCATGTGCATGGGTAGGGCATTTTGTTTTTGAAAAGAATAAGCCTGCAAGTTTTAAACAACCGCTGTATAGCTTTATTTCTGACTGGCGTATGTTGTCTGATATTTTACGTGGTAATTTGAGTTTGAAAGATCGAAAATTCGATAAAATTGACAGTTAATTTTTACGATTTTGAAATGTTTTTGAAAAGCTGAAATGATCATTTCAGCTTTTTTTTACGCGTAATATCTTGTCGATGCTTTAGGTTATGAATTTTGTGATTTAAGTTGGATGAGTATTATAAATTATAGGAATTTATAGAATTAATGGTAAAAATTAGCAGTTAACAATTAAAATCTCATTCACGATTCTTCATTGGTGAATAAGTCGAAAAATAATTGATAGTTCAAGTTAATTCGAACAGAAGACGTTTATAATGCTTGAGTCTATTTTGTAAAATCACCGTGAGGCGACTGATGTTTAAAGGCGTAGCATTGTCTATATTGGCATCGGTCACTTTTGGGATTTTGTATTTTTATTCCAAACTACTTGGGGATTTTGACAGTCAGCAAACGTTTGGTTGGCGAATTATTGCCACATTGCCTTTTTTAACGGCATTTATGTTGTGGAGTGGTGACTTTGCACATGTTAAAACTATTTTTCAACGCTTAGTCAAACAACCTTTATTAATTCTACTTTTAATGATTACCTCTGCATTAACATGCTTCCAGTTATGGTTATTCCTTTGGGGGCCAATGAATGGTCGTGGTTTGCAAGTTTCGTTGGGATATTTTCTTTTGCCGTTGGTATTGGTGCTCGCTGGAAGTTTAATTTATAAAGAAAAATTATCCAAATTCCAGATGCTTGCGGTAGCTTTTGCGATTCTAGGTGTTGGACATGAGTTGTGGCGTCTAGGCAGTATAGCGTGGGAAACGGTATCTGTTGCAGTCGGTTATGCGTTGTATTTTCTCATTCGTAAGCAAATCAAAACAGATAATTTAGGTGGTTTTTGGTGGGATATTCTGATTTGCATCCCTGTTGCAATTTATTTCGCACATTCGGGCTTAAATGCTTATGGTAAATTTGTTGATTCGCCGACTTTAATTATTGTCGTGCTAGGGCTAGGGTTACTGAGTGCAATTGGTTTAGGGAGTTATATTCTCGCCAGTCGTTTTTTACCGATGGTTTTATTTGGTTTGCTGAGTTATTTAGAACCTGTGTTATTGGCTTTGGTTTCACTGGCACTGGGTGAAGTGATTCAGGCAGATGAATGGCTGACGTATATTCCGATTTGGTGCGCAGTTGCGATATTGGCTTTAGAAGGTGCTTTGCATATTTATAAGCAACGAAAAAATACTGAGCATTTGAAATACAATGTTGAAAAGCTTCCAGAGCGTTTGAATGATTAGAACTTTTAAATTAAATGTTTGATGAATAAAAGACAGGTAATGAGAAGAATGATAAAACAAGAAAAATAATGAATTGCTTAAGCTATGGTCAAAGAATTGTATAAAAATAGACCATCATTTAAATAATTATTGGTATTTTGTAAAATTATAGTGAATATATGCGAATTTTTGCATTGCCATCTCAGCTTTTGATTCAATCTTGCAGAGAATTCCTTTACAATTGTCTGGATTTAAATCCATGTCTAGATATATACATAAATAGAGGACGTATCTGTGAGCAAAGACACTATCATCGCCCTACATGCAGAGCACCAAGGTCGCTGGAAAAACCGTGAAGAAATCGCGGAACGTATGATTGCATTAATTGGTCAATTATACCGTGAAAAAAACATTGTGACTTCTGTGTACGGTCGTTCTTTAGTGAACCGTTCAGTTATTCAAATTCTTAAAGCGCACCGTCGTACACGTATGATGGATGTTGAGCTTTCAGTTGTTCATACTTTTCCTATTTTAGAAGCATTAGCAAAATTAGATAATATCGGTTCTGCTGAAGTTGATTTAGGTAAGCTTGCTGTTGAATATAAAGAAAAAGGCGGCGACGTTGATGCATTTGTTGCTCAAGCAGTAGCTTCTTTAAATGGTCGTCCAGCATTGGTTGAGCCGAAAGATGTTGTACTTTACGGTTTTGGTCGTATCGGTCGTATCTTAGCGCGTTTAATCATCAGCCAATCAGGTCTTGGTCGTGGTTTAAGCCTTAAAGCAATTGTTGTTCGTAAATCATCTGATGGTGACTTAGCGAAACGTGCTTCATTGTTACGTCGTGACTCAATCCACGGTTCTTTCGAGGGTACAATCTCTGTTGATGAAGAAAACGAAGCAATCATTGCAAATGGTAACTTCATCAAAGTGATTTATGCGTCTAGCCCTGCTGAAGTAGATTACACAGCTTATGGTATCAACAACGCACTTGTAATTGATAACACTGGTAAATGGCGTGATATCGACGGTCTTTCTCAGCACTTGAACTGTGCTGGCGTAGGTCGTGTGGTACTGACTGCTCCTGGTAAAGGTGATATGAAGAACGTGGTGTTTGGTGTAAACCAAGCTGACATCATTGATTCAGACAAAATCATTTCTGCTGCAAGCTGTACAACTAACGCGATCACTCCTGTATTGAAAGTGTTAGAAGATAAATACAAAGTAATCAATGGTCACGTTGAAACAGTTCACTCATTCACAAATGACCAAAACTTAATTGATAACTACCACAAAGCGGATCGCCGTGGTCGTGCTGCAACGTTGAACATGGTAATTACTGAAACTGGTGCTGCAAAAGCAGTTGCAAAAGCTTTACCTCAATTACAAGGTAAATTAACTGGTAACTCAGTACGTGTTCCTACACCAAACGTATCGCTTGCAATTCTTAACTTAACACTTGAGAAAGAAGTTGATCGTGAAGAAGTGAACGAATACATTCGTCAAATCTCAATTAACTCAAGCCTTCAAGGTCAAATCGGTTATACAAACTCAACTGAAGTTGTATCATCTGACTTTATCGGTTCGCGTACAGCAGGTGTATTTGATGCGCAAGCAACAATCACTTCTGGTAACCGTTTGACAGCGTATGTTTGGTACGATAACGAAGTGGGTTATAGCTGCCAAGTATTACGTATCGCAGAACAAATGTGTGGCGTAAGCTATCCGAAAGCACCTGCTGAGACAAATGCATAATTTTAAACGTATTGTTTAAATTGTATTTGTAAGTATGAAAAACCCAACTTAATGTTGGGTTTTTTATCGCCTATATAAAGATAATAAAATTTAAATTCGGATGTTTGCTCTTAAATTCTTCAAAAAGAAAAGAATAATCGCAGAAATAAAACAATATTAATCGACTTTAATACATAAAAGTGTAAATTAAATCACAAAACAAATTAAAATAAATCATGGTCAAAAACTCAAGGAATGAATTTTGCAGCTCAAGAAAGGTATTTCAATTATTGCATTTATTTTCTTTGCAACAATATGTGGAGTATTGATCGCTATTTGGGTTTTTAAGCATTTTAGTATCTATATTCCTTTAGAGAATCAGGCGGTTAGTATTGACCTGAAAGCCCCGTTACAAGCAAAAGTACAAATACATGATGCTTTAGATGTCGATGTCACAGGTAAAGTAAACGCGGAAATTCCAATCAATGAAAAACTGAATGTGCCGATTACACAGACTTTAACACCACGAGTATATTTTGATAACCAAGTTCCAATAGAAACGACGATTCCTGTAAAAGAAATACTTAAAATTAATCAAGATATGCCAATCGATACTAAAGTCAAAATTCAAGTGTTGGGTAAAGATATTACTTTACCACTTAAAGGTACGATTCCGATTCAAATGGATGTACCCATTGACTTACAAGTTCCATTAAAACAGCAGGTTCATTTAAAGTTTGATGCACCAGTCAAAACTGTGCTTAAGGAAAATTTACATGTGCCACTGGTAACAACATTAAAAGCCAATATTCCGATTCAAGGGCATTTAAATGTTCCAATTAAATCAGCACTTGAAGCAACTGTGGATGTGCAAAATACCTTACCAGTAAAAATAGAAAAAGGGCAACTCACCATCCCACTCAATAGTTTACGTTTATCTCGAAGTATAGAAGTAGCAAATAATTCTAAAAAGCATGATTTAAGAGAAAACATGACGAAAGCGGATACTTCACAATCCAATGTTGTGAAATAGGATATTTGCGATGTGGATTTTTAATTCTTTTCGAAACTTACTGCTCGCATTTATAAGTGTAGTGCTTTTGATTGCGATCAGTGTTTGGTTATATCTGAATATACAAGCGTCAATGTATGTATCTGCACAACACGCTCAAATCAATTTACCAGATTCTTTACCCACTAAAATTCATGTGGGAAATTATTTAGAAACCCAAGCGAAGGGTGCATTAGACACAGAGCTGAATATTGATCGGCAATTAAACCTACCTTTGCAAGGTAAGTATTTAGCAGGTTTGGCGTTTGAAGTTACGACACCAATTCAAGTTGATATTGATTATAGTACGACCATTCAAATTTCAACGGTAATGCCTTTAGAGACCACAACAGATTTGGTTTATCAAAATAAATTACTGCCTAAATTTCCTTTAAAATTAGATATTCCTGTCAAACTAGCTGTTCCTTTTCAATTGAAACGACGATACCAAGTTCCAATTCGAATCATGTTTAATGGAAATGTTTACTTTGAATTTGATGAAGTGGCGCATTTGTACGTCAAACATCGCTTAAAACCTATTTTGAATATTAATGATCCGATGACAATGAAAAAAATAGCTGTGTTTAATGCCACGATGTACAACACTCAGCGTCAGTCACTTGCTGATTTAGAAATGAATATTGATTTACCTGTAAAAAATATTCATCCATAAATATTTAAAATCTAGCGACTCTCTTATAGAGAATGACTCTATAAGAGAATGCAATTGATTGATATACAATGTGATTGCTGAAGAAATCTATTAATTTAATAAAGCTACTTATTCAATAAAGTTACTTATTCAATAAAGCTTTCACTTGATCTTGAATACTTGTAGTTTTGCGACCAATCAAATTTTCTAAATCGTTACGGTCGCTAAACATTGCACCTTTTGCTGTTTGTACATCCGCATCCACAATCACTTCGACCAATCCTACAGGGAGCCCAGCTTCTGTTAATGCTTTGCTATAGTCATTTGCGCTGATGTTTTGATATTGCACGGATTTACCTGCAGCTAAACCAATAAATTGTGCTAAATCGGTAAGGGTAAAACTGGTTGAACCAGCCAATTCATAGATTTTATTTTCATGACCATTTGACGCTAAAACTTTGGCAGCAGCTTCTGCATAATCCTGACGAGAGGCTGAACTGATTTGCCCATTTTCAGCACTGCCATAAAGTGTTCCAACATCGGCAGTATGTTGAACATTCGCAAGATAATTTTCGCTGTACCAATTATTACGCAAGAGGGTGTAGTGCAAACCGCTTTGTTGGATTAGCGCTTCTGTTTCGCGATGTTCTTGCGCCAATCCCAATTGGTTTTTATCCGCATTGAGTAAACTGGTATAAGCAATATAAGGCACATTTGAGGCAACTGCTGCTTCAATCACAGCTTTGTGCTGTGGCGTACGACGACCAATTTCATTGGCTGAGATGAGCAATAATTTATCAATTCCAACGAGAGCAGGTGAGAGCGTTTCAGGTTGATCATAGTCGAATAATCGTAACTCAATGCCTTGTTGTTTGAGTGATTCAGCTTTTTTAAGATCTCGTACTAAGGCGATAATATTATTTGCTTCAACTTGTTTAAGTAATTCTTGAATAACCAAATGTCCGAGTTGACCTGTAGCACCTGTGATTGCAATTTTCATCATTTCACCTTTATCCATATTAAAATTGGATGTTTTTTAAACTTGATGCTATTATCTTAATTATTAAACTTACAAAATGTAAGTACATACCTAAAAGTAAGCTTATAACTGAGCGGAGAGAATTGATGAGCATCTATGCTTCAAGTCATTTAATTGGACAAGTTTTATCCAGTGAATGTCCTTCACGAGAGATATTGGAACACCTTACCAGTAAATGGTCAGTGCTGGTTTTGCGTTGTTTGAGTGATGGTGTGCTACGTTTTAGTGAGTTGCGTAATCGTATTGAAGGTGTGAGTGAGAAAATGCTGGCTCAGACCTTAAAAGTGTTAGAGCAAGATGGTTTGGTTTTACGTACAGTTTATCCTGAAGTTCCACCTAGAGTAGAGTATCAGCTCACGATTTTGGGTGCGCAAGCTGCTGAAAAGTTAAATTATTTAATCGGATGGATTGAACGTAGTTTGCCTGATATTTTAGAAAATAAGCAAAGACTAGCCAAATAAGCTGTTTGAAAATTTAAGCTTTAAATGATTCATGATGGCTTAAATTAGTCAGTCATAAGCTATGCGTGCTTAATAAAAGCCCTAGATGCTAAATGGAATGATATTACCATCTGAAAATCATTGTTAGGGCAAATACTTAATCAATATCATTGCAATATACAATTTACTGTAATGCAAATTGCAGGAGTTATATTTATTCCTAAATGTTAATTACTTAGTGTTAAGTTTAGGCTTTGATTTTAAATACATTAAACCTGTGATGATTGCACCAATCGTCGCCAAGAACATATCTTTATGTGCATCCCAAATGTCGCCTTGCTGACCATTATAGTTTTCAGCTTCTTCTGGTGATAAGCCGATTGCGATCCACCATTCTATCCATTCATAAAATAAACTGGTTGCCATGACAAATTGGATGACCAATAAAAATAATACTTTAGGTTTTAGACTCGGTAACCAAACTTGGAAAAGACGATAGAAAAATGGATACAGGAATAATCCATAGAAAAAATGCACAAAACGATCAAACATATTCCGTGTCCAACCCATGGCTTGATTTAAATCAAAACCTAAATATTTGATTGCCCAATCATTATAAGGCACATAGGAATAGAGATAATGCGCTGCAATCACATGAATAATTAAAAATCCAATATAAAGTGCAAATGAAGAAAAATTCAGCCCGATTTTTTTTAAGCAGTAGAATAGGGCTATGAGCATCAATACTGTACCAATTTGATGCAACATATAGGATGGGTATTCTAATGGATTGATGCTGGCTAAAATAATTGCGATTGCAAGTACAGCAAGTATTAGCCAATGTTTTTGAGTAAGAGAATGGTAAATCATTAAGTATTTTTTCTTAAATTTATTGTCAGCATTGTAATCAAAATATAAACAAAATGCGAAATTTTAAAAACCTTATATTTCGAGTGTTAAATATTCTAAATAGATTATGACAAACTTATTTTGTATGTGGTTTAACCACTTTTAGCAACCAATCTAGGTTTTTAGCAATCGAATCTATTACACTGTATTTTTTTGAAGTTAGGGATTAGGCGTGGCTTTGATTGAAGCATTTGAGGCAAAACAAAATTGTTATTTTAATTATGATTTTGAAGAGTTGTATCAATTGACAGATGATTTTCCTGAAGAGCTTTCTGTGTCTTTACGTGGCATGTTGTACCGCCATGAAATCCAATATCCTGATGCAACGTATTATATTTATTTCAGTGATATTTTAACGGGTGAAGAACTCGAAAAAATGAAAGCGGATTGGCTACGTTATTGTCCGATGTCTTAGTTGCAAAATCAATAACTGATATTACACATTTGAAAAATGAAGTATTTCTGTTCAAATTGTATTAATATTTCTCAGCGGAGTCTTGCATCAAAAGTTTTGATTTAGGGACTTGCCTTCGGCTCGACCTACTTTTTTTTCGGAAAAAGTAGGCAAAACCATTGTCATCCACAAAACTCGTCCACTACCGTCAAAATATCGTATACATCGCAGAAACATATCTAATTAAAAGTAGTCTGGCCTCAAACACTTGTGGATGACGTTATCGCGTATCCAATTTTATCTAGAAACAACAGTACTTTTTATGTTACTGCGTCACATCAGTTAATAATATTTATAAAAATCCAATAAAAAACGAAGCCGAAGCTTCGTTTTTTATTTTAAACGGGTTTAAAAATTAGATTTTAGAAATTAAATCTTTGATTTGTTTTGCTTGTTCAGCAGCATTACCTGTATATGTAGCAGGTGTCATTTCGGCTAAACGAGCACGATCCGCAGCAGGGACAGCTGAAAGTTCATTACCATTGACGAAATCAACCATCATGTCACGTGTCATTGCTTGACCACGTGTTAATGCTTTTAATTTTTCGTATGGTTTTTCAACGTTATAACGACGCATAACAGTTTGAATTGGTTCAGCTAAAACTTCTTGAGCATGATCCAGATCTTCAAGAATACGAGCAGCATTCAATTCAAGTTTACCAATCCCTTTTAAGCAAGCTTCAAAAGCGATTAAGCTTTGTGCCAAACCAACACCCATGTTACGAAGAACAGTTGAGTCAGTTAAGTCACGTTGCCAACGAGAAATTGGCAATTTTTCACCTAAGTGCGCAAGTACAGCATTCGCAATACCTAAGTTACCTTCAGAGTTTTCGAAGTCAATTGGGTTGACTTTGTGCGGCATTGTTGAAGAACCAACTTCACCTTCTTTCAAACGTTGTTTGAAGAAACCTAAAGAGATATAACCCCAAACGTCACGGTTAAAGTCGATCAATACTGTGTTGAAACGACGTAAAGCATCGAACATTTCAGCGATATAATCGTGTGGTTCGATTTGAGTGGTGTACGGGTTGAACGTTAAACCTAAAGATTCAACAAATGCTTGTGAGTGCGCAGGCCAGTTGATTTCTGGGTAAGCAGAGTAGTGCGCATTGTAGTTACCGACTGCACCGTTAATTTTGCCCAATAATTCAACTTGGTTGAATTGTTTGATTTGGCGAGCTAAACGGTAAGCCACGTTCGCCATTTCTTTACCTAAAGTTGTTGGGCTTGCAGTTTGACCATGTGTACGAGACAACATTGGTTGTTCTGCATGAGTTTCAGCCAAGGCAGCAATCGCATCAACGATTTGTTGCATAGATTCAACAAGCACAGCACGACCATTTTTCAACATTAAAGCATGTGAAAGGTTGTTGATGTCTTCAGAAGTACATGCAAAGTGAATGAATTCACCCGCATTTTTAAGTTCTGCGATATCAGCAATTTGTTCTTTCAAGAAGTATTCAACTGCTTTTACATCATGGTTGGTTGTGCGTTCAATTTCTTTAATGCGGTTGGCATTGTCTTCAGAGAAGTTTGCAACAATTGCATCTAAAGCAGCGTTAGTTTCTGCTGAAAATGCAGGAACTTCAGTGATTTCAGGACGGTTAGCAAGCGCTTGTAACCAACGCACTTCAACTGTCACACGAGCATGGATTAAACCAAACTCAGAGAGGAAAGGACGGAGTGCATCACATTTGCTAGCATAGCGTCCATCTAATGGAGAAAGTGCGGTTAAAGCGTTCATAAAGATTCCCTAAACTTTGGAATTAAACGTAAAACTGAAAAAACTGTATTGAACATCAGTTATACAACCTGATATTGAAGTCGAGCAAGATCTTGAATATCTTGGAGAAGTTTACGCTTGCTAAAGATCATGTTCCATGAACTTCCACCAAGCTGACGCCAAAGGTGCGCCATTTGTAAACCTGTAAATAAGCTGGCACGAATGCGATTGGTATGTGACGAGTCTTTAAATGCTTCTGCATTACCACGTACTAAAATTCGAGGATTAATTTGACCTGCGGTATCGACATAGGTCTGCGCTAAATTGGCAATAATACTGGGATGTAAATAATTATGATCAAAAAATGACAATTGCTTTAATATTTTTTGTTGGGATTGCTCAATGATTTCTACAAATTTCGGATTGTTATACACCTTTTTTTCCAATGCTAATAAGGACATTGCATAAGACATAGGTAATTTTGCATTGGCGAGTTTAGGAATACGAGATTTAGGTGATGTTGAAAAAGGTTGGGTAATGCTACTTTCTAAGGTTTTTAAACCCAGTGAAATATCAGCAAGTTGATGAAAAAAATCTAATGTTTGTGCTGATTTATTATCGGAAGGGCGGATATTTAAGCTGGCTTTGATGAGTTGTTCAAAATAGAAATTACCACTTTCACCAATACTTTGACGACCTGTCATTGCAGTCATGTGCGTCAGCTGTGTTGCTTGGAACACAGCTGCTAACGCCAAAGCTTTGTTTTGGCGTTGATTCAAAGTTTGAGGCTGTTGAAAGGGCAACTCAACCATGCCTAAATTCCTTTAAATAAATTGCAATGATTAACACGTCTTTATTCAATAAAATCAGGTTTTGGTGCATTGGTATGATGAATCACACCACCACCTAAACAAACTTCATCGACATAGAACACAACACTTTGTCCAGGTGTAACAGCACGTTGTGGTTCATCAAATTCAACACGAACACCATTTGGTGTATCTGTATCTTTATAAATTGTACATGCTTGATCAGGTTGACGGTAACGAGTTTTAGCCGTGCATCGGAAACCTGTTTCAGGAATCGCTTGCTCGCCTGCAACCCAGTCAATCGCTTCTGACCATAAAATGGTACTTTGCATCAATGGATGCTCATGACCTTGACCAATCACGAGGCGATTATTTTCAATATCCTTATGTAGAACAAACCAAGCACCTTCTTCAGCACCTTTAAGTCCACCTAAGCCGATACCGCCACGTTGACCGAGCGTATAGTACATTAAGCCATGATGTTCACCAACCTCTTTTCCTGTATCTAGGACAATTTTTCCGGGTTGAGCAGGTAAATATTGCTTCAAGAAGTCATTAAAACGACGTTCACCAATAAAACAAATACCCGTTGAATCTTTTTTCTTGGCTGTGACTAAACCGAGTTCTTCCGCAATTTTACGCACTTCAGGTTTTTCAATTTCACCGACAGGGAACAAGGTTTTGTTAATTTCACGACCATGCACGGCATGCAGGAAATAGGTTTGGTCTTTGTTATTGTCCACACCACGAAGTAATGGCGCATATTCCTCACCACGTGAGTTGGTTGCTGTTTCACCACGACGGCAATAATGCCCAGTTGCGATAAAGTCAGCACCTAAGTTCACCGCATGATCGAGGAATGCACGGAATTTGATTTCTTTATTACAGAGAATATCTGGATTCGGTGTACGACCTGCTGCATATTCAGCAAGGAAATGTTCAAAGACACGATCCCAATATTCCATCGCAAAGTTTGCTGTATGGAGTTTGATGCCAATTTTGTCGCAAACCGCTTGCGCATCCGCAAGATCTTCCATTGCCGTACAGTATTCCGTGCCGTCATCTTCTTCCCAGTTTTTCATGAAAAGTCCTTCAACTAGATAACCTTGTTGAAGAAGTAGTGCAGCAGAAACAGATGAATCTACACCACCAGACATACCGACGATGACACGTTGTTGCATAGGACTAGGCATCCAAATTTGAAATTAAAGGAGAATTTTGGTGCTCATAAACGAGCGAAAGTGGGTATTTTTGCCCAGAAAGTGCATCTTGTACAGCTTTAATCACCAATGGACTGCGTGCGCGTGCAGATTCTACTAATTCTTCAAGCGTCATCCACTTCGGACCAATAATCCCTGTATCCAGTTCTGCCTCTGGAAAATACTCAAGTACATGGGCTAAAAAGCAAAATCTAAAATAGGTACGATCTGGAAACATCGGCGGGGTATAGGTATAGATTCCGAGTAATGAATCGACCTCTACTGCATGTCCAGTTTCTTCCATTGTTTCACGAATTGCTGCTTGGATGATAGATTCACCACATTCCACATGCCCCGCAGGTTGATTGAACACTGTGTGTGTCACACCTTCGGTATGTTCTTCTACAAAAAGAAATTTTCCGTCTTTTTCGACGACAGTCGCGACAGTAACATGAGGTGTCCAAGTGGTCATAACCAGCACCGTGGGAAATAAAGCGATATTCTACAAAATTTTAGACGTGGTGGCTATGGTGGATATTTCCTATTCACATTGATCAGTATATTTTTAAATCACAATATAAATCAGTTATTAAAGAATTTGGTTTAGTTTTTATTAAATTTTATATTAGATTAATTAAATTAAAAATTTAAATAATTCATATACTTGTAGTTTAACGTGTGATAAAAAATACTCATGCTGGAGTATTTTATGAAAATTAATAGATATTTATGTTTTTCACTGGGTATTCTTTTAAGCCAAGTGACTTTTTCGGGTGAGTTATCAGAATCGTTACAAGGTTCACCGAAACTGAATGTCAATCTATATGCGTTTGCTGCGGATGTAGATGGAAAGATCAGTAAAGGTAAAGTGAATTATGATGTAGATCAGCCTTTTAAAGAAACTTTAAAAGATTTAGATCGTTCTTTTATGGGACATGTGGATCTAAGCAAAGGCAAATGGGGAATTTATGCAGATCTACAAAAAGTAGAAACATCACAAGAAAAAAGTGTCATGCATATTCCTATAGCATTGGGGACGAAATTAGATCAGCGCAGTTATGGCATTTACTATCAAGCTTATATTTCACCTGAAAAGACAGCAAAAAACCAAGCAAAACTTATTGTTGAACCTACACTTGGTACACATAGAACAAAAGCAGAAGCAACACTTGCTGTTCTCAATCAAGGGATTGATGTTCATGCAACTTGGGATGAGTTCTTTTGGGGTTCACGCTTTAAATATAATTTTGACTCATCGTGGAATTTAGCTTCAGAAGTGACTTTTGGTAGTGAAAATACCATTTCTGCACAAGCTTATATCGGGTATCGAATTCTAGTTTTAAGCCGAGACTTAAATCTTAGAGCGGGCTATCGTTATTTTGAACAAGACTATAAATCGGATCATTTTCATTGGGACATTCGTCAACATGGACCAGTCATCGGTATAAATTTACCTATTTTCTGAGAGGGACTGAAGTATGAATAATGCGCTAAAAAAAGTATTGTTTGCAGCAGGGCTTATGGTCGCAGCAGAAGTCGCGACGGCTTGTACACGCGTTGTCTATTTGGGCAATAATGATGTAATGACAGCACGTTCTATGGATTGGAAGAGCGATGTCGGAACAAATCTATGGATTTTGCCAAGCAAGGTAAAGCGTACAGGTATGGCAGGACCACATTCCATCCAATGGACGTCTAAGTACGGTAGTGTTATTGCAACAGGCTACGATATTTCCACAACAGATGGTGTCAATGAGAAAGGTTTAGTTGCAAACTTATTGTGGTTGGTCGAGTCTGAATATCCAGATGTAAATAAGAATAAAAAACCACCTTTAAGTATTTCATTATGGGCACAATATGTCTTGGACAATTATGCAACTGTGAATGAAGCGATTGCAGCACTTGAGAAAGAACCTTTTATGGTTGTGACCGATCAAGTGCCTGGTGAAAAGCGTTTAGCGACCTTACATCTATCTATTTCTGATTCAACTGGTGATAGTGCAATTATTGAATATATTAATGGACAACAAGTGATTCATCACAACAAAAAATATCAAGTGATGACGAACTCTCCAACTTTTGATCAGCAATTGGCATTGAATACCTATTGGAAACAAATTGGTGGTACAACCATGTTGCCTGGTACGAACCGTGCAGCGGATCGCTTTGCAAGAGCTTCATTCTATATTAATGCTATTCCAAAAGATGCGACACCTGAACACTCTTTAGCAAGTGTATTCAGTGTGATACGTAATACCTCAGTACCGTTTGGATTAAATACTGAAGAGGAACCGAATATTTCTTCAACTCGTTGGCGTACTGTGGTTGACCATAAGCGCGGTTTATATTTCTTTGAATCTGCTGTATCACCAAACGTATTTTGGGTAGACTTAAAAGATATAGATTTTAAAGATGGTAAAACCAAAAAACTGGAGTTAGGTGTCGATCAAGCGAAAGTCTATGCGGCTAAGGCAAACTCTTCGTTTAAAGTGACTCAACCTTTTAAGTTTTTGGGCATCCAATAGGGCATCAACATGATCAATAAACTTTGGTATATTCCGCTAGCTGCGCTGCTTATCACAGGTTGTGCATCAAATTCGGTTAACAACACATCAAATTTGGGTACTCAAGGACTGTTAATTTGTCAGCCGAATGAAATTTGTCCAATCGTTACTGTGGTTTGGAACGAAGCGCACAAAGATATTTTAAAAGTGAAGCTGAGTTTAAATAGTGCTTATACGAAATATAATATTGAAAAAGTTGTATTTAGTGATGGTGTGAAAAGCCATTCATTTAATGCAATTGGACCAACTGAAATTGATTTTGCGTTCAAGGCGAATCGTTCACGTAATAGTGTATTAGTGCCAGTGAATGTGATGGCTGATTTTAGAGGCTCTCAAAGTGTATTTATGGAGATTCATACCGATCAAGGCGTAATTACGCGATACTTATTGAAAGATAATGTGAAAGCTCCTGTATTTGAAGAGCTGAGCAAATATTATAAAGTTTCGAAATAATGAATTGAGCAAGATCAAGTCATTTGATGTGTTTAAGTGTGCAATTTCATTGTATGTAATGGAATTGCACACCACCTAAAATAAAAATAGTTCGCCTGTTTATACAATTTTTAATATATCTTAATGTTTTGAAGCTTAAGTCTTTTTTTGTTCAAGCATTCATGTTGCATGATTTTAATCATGTTGGCTTTGGGGTGAATCATTAAAAATAGTAGATTATTTCAAAAAGTGTATTGAAATTTGGACAATCAATCCGCATCTTAATAAAAAAGCATTTAATCAATATTTAAGAGAATACAAATTCTATGTTATTTCATTTACCTAAAGCGCCTGCTGAGATTCGTATCAGTCATTTAAATGCCCGAATCAATGAGCAAAGAAAAAGAATCGCGCAGACTACTGCATCTAAGTTAGAGCTTTTGCAACTCACGCAACAACTTGTAAAAGAAGCACGCGCGCGTAAAAAGAACAATCAAAAAATTTATATCCTAGATTTTAAAGGTGATGTTCAAGCTTCTGCGGTTGAAAATTTACGTGAAGAAATCACGCTGATTTTAGCGACTGCAAAAGCAGGGCGTGATCGTGTTGTGGTACGTTTAGAAAGTCCAGGCGGTATGGTGCATGGTTATGGCTTGGCAGCAGCACAATTGGTACGTTTACGTGATGCAGGGTTTAACCTTACGATTTGCGTAGATAAAGTGGCTGCCAGTGGCGGTTATATGATGGCGTGTATCGCCAATGAAATCGTTTCAGCACCATTTGCTGTGGTGGGTTCTATTGGTGTGGTTGCACAGCTACCGAATTTCAATCGTTTACTGAAAGAACATCATGTTGATTTTGAGCTTTATACAGCAGGTCAATTCAAACGTACTGTGACCATGTTTGGGGAAAATACCGAAGAAGGCAAAGCTAAATTTGAAGAAGAATTGCAACAAACCCATCAACTCTTCAAACACTTTGTGGAAAAATATCGTCCGCAATTGAATGTTGAAAAAGTAGCAACAGGTGAGCACTGGTATGGTGAAGATGCGCGTGAGTTAAACCTTGTCGATAAATTACAAACTTCGGATGAGTATTTACTTAGCCTATTGCCACAACATGATGTGTATGTGATTCAAACTCGTCGTAAACCGACTTTAGGTGAAAAGTTAGGGCTTCAAGCCGCTCAAATGGCAGATGCTTTGATTCCATCTGTGGTGAATAAGTTAATGAATGAAGTGACGAAGTTAAATTCATCATTGCCGATGTTTAAAGACAATAAATTTTGATGATTGATTGAGAAATTGATCGTAAATAAAAGAGTAGGTCAGTTGCCTACTCTTTTTTTATGTAAATGTCTTCACTTCAAAACACCTTATTGACAAAATTGCCCAAAAAAACTGACCTTATGCGGTCATGACAAGTGTTAAAAAAATGATTAGCATGCTTGTGATCATAAAATCAAAAACTCGGATACAAAGGAATATAGAAAATGTTGGCATATGATGCAGATTTAGAATTATTCAGAGATAACTTTAAACGCTTTATGAGCGAAAACATTGCACCACATTATGAGCAATGGGAAAAAGAAGGCTTGATGCCACGTTCAGTTTGGACACAATTGGGTGAAAATGGTTTCCTTTGTGTCGATGTGCCTGAAGAATATGGCGGTTATGGTGTACCTACAGAGTATTCTTTGATGCTGATCGAAGAATCAGCACGTGCAGGCTATGGCGCTTTATCTACCGCGATTTCTTGCCATTCTGAAATTGCAGCACCCTATATTCTACATATCGCCAATGAAGAGCAAAAACAGTATTGGTTGCCAAAAATGGTCGCAGGTGAAGTTGTTGGTGCGATTGGCATGACTGAACCGGGTGCGGGTTCTGATTTACAAGGTATGCGTTCATCGGCAATTTTGAATGGCGATCATTATCTACTTAATGGTTCTAAAACCTTTATTTCAAATGGTCAACATGCAGACTTGGTTGTTTTGGCAGCAAAAACTGATCCACAGGCACGTGCTAAAGGTGTTTCACTTCTACTTGTAGATACACATTTGGAAGGCTTTAAAAAGGGTACGAACTTAGACAAGATTGGTTTACATTCTCAAGATACTTCAGAGTTGTTCTTTGATAATGTCAAAGTACCAGCCAATCAATTATTGGGTAATGCAGGTCAAGGCTTTGCTTATTTGATGCAAGAATTACCACGTGAGCGCACTGCGATTGCTGCAACAGCTTTGGGTGCGATTCGTGGTGCGATTGATGTGACAACGCAATATGTACAAGAGCGTCAAGCTTTTGGTCAAAAAGTGAGTTCATTCCAAAATACTCGTTTTGTCATGGCGCAAGCAAAAATTGACGAGTTAGCAACGGCTGCATTCTATAACCAAAACTTAGCTTTATATAAAGAAGGCAAATTGGATGTAGAAACTGCGGCAGCATTAAAGAGCTTCAGTTCAGATATGCAAATGAAAGTGATTGATAGCTTACTTCAGCTATTCGGTGGTTATGGCTATATGACTGAATATCCAATTTCACGTTTCTTTGTCGATGCTCGTATTCAGCGTATTTACGGTGGAACCAATGAAATCATGAAAGAAATTGTTGCGCGTGGTGTTTTAGGGCGTTGATTGAAAGAAATGGATAGAAGTTATTTCTATTGAGTTAATAGACTTCTTGTGAGAGTCAGAAAATGTTTAAATTTTAGGCTGAAAATATATTCAAAAGCATACTGGAAGTTCCTTCTCCCTTTGGGAGAAGGTTAGGATGAGGGCTTTAAAATAGAGAACCTCTCCCTAACCCTCTCCTGAAAGGAGAGGGAACATTCAATATTGCTCTAGATCTCGCTTAAAATAACTTTTATAAGAAGTTTAATGAAGAAAGCTACTTCTAAGCCCTTAAAACCGTTAAACATTCACGAATAAAAATAGGTAGCTCTTGGGTAGAGCGTGAAGAAATATACAAGTTATTGTCATTCACCACATCATGATCAAATATCACCGCACCTGCATTTTTTAACTCTTGAATCATGGTTTCAATAGACGTCAGTCTGCGCCCAATGGCAATTTGCGCATCAATCAGCAAATGTGGACTATAGCAGGATAGAAAGATCGGTTTTTGTGCATTGGCGAAACAACGTAGATAATCAATAAAACGTTCATCTTTTTTAAGATGGTAAGGGGATTGACCACCCGGAATCATCAGCGCATCAAAATCTTTAACTGAAATATCATCAATACCTAAATCAATACTGACCGAAGATTTACGCTGTTGGCTATAAACAATATTGCCTGCTTGTTTTTCGATATTACGTACAGAATGACTTGCCGCCCGAAAGGCTTCGACGGGATGATGATATTCGGCATCTTCGAAGTCATGGGTGATGAGAACAGCGATTCTTTTATTCATATTTTATGACTCGATCTGCACGTTATTCTATTTATCATAAATCTCAATGAATAATTTTCTATAGGGGCTTTGTAAACTGCTTTATCTTGTGGGTGATATTGCTTTAAACATTATTTTCGGATGAAGAATAGACCTGCTTAAAAGCAAGATAAAAGCAGTATTGTGCAACAAATTCGCCTGAACTATTGTTATACTGTGGACGTTTTAAAGTTTAAACGACTTGTGATTCCAGACTTTTAAAAGGGCGATATAACAATGATCAACGATGATCAAAACACGACTTCTCTCGATCTTGCTCAAATCCGTGAAGATATTGACTCAGTAGATCAGCAACTTCAACAACTGATCAACCGCCGTGCGCGTTTGGCTGAAGCAGTTGCAAAAGCAAAATTTGCCGCAGAAGAGAACCCGTTGTTTTATCGTCCTGAACGCGAAGCACAGGTGTTACGTAATGTAATGGAGCGCAATGAAGGCCCATTGTCAGATACCACGATGGCACGTTTGTTCCGTGAAATTATGTCTGCATGTTTGGCACTCGAAGCACCACAAAGCATTGCGTTCTTAGGTCCAGTTGGAACTTATACCCATTCAGCAGTGCTTAAACATTTTGGTCAAGATGCTGTGGTTCGTCCATTGCCAACCATTGACGAAGTGTTCCGTGAAGTGGAAGCGGGCAGTGCGCACTATGGTTTAGTGCCTGTCGAAAATTCATCTGAAGGTGTGGTCAACCATACTTTGGACTGCTTTAAGGCATCACATTTAAATGTGATTGGTGAAGTTGAATTGCGTATTCATCACCAATTCCTGATTTCTTCAAATACCCGTAAAGACAGCATTAAACAGATTTATGCGCATCAACAAACGCTTGCGCAATGCCGTAAATGGCTCGATGCACATTATCCAGGTGTTGAGCGTGTTGCACTTAGCTCAAATGCTGAAGCGGCGCGCCGTATCCGCAATGAATGGCATTCTGCTGCGATCGCATCGGATGTTGCGGCAAGCATTTATGATTTAGAAATTTTACACGGTAACATCGAAGACAATCCTGAAAATACCACACGTTTCCTTGTAATTGGTCGTGAGAAAATTCCACAAAGTGGTAATGATAAGACTTCATTGCTTATTTCTGCGCATGATCGTGCAGGGGCGTTATTGGAAATTCTTGCACCATTTGCAAAACACCAAATCAGCTTAACCAGTATTGAAACCCGTCCTGCATTGCCTGAGAAATGGGCTTATGTGTTCTTCATCGACCTTGAAGGGCATGTGGAACAGGATAATGTCAAAGCGGCAATTGAAGAAATTCGTCCGTTGGTCAAAGAAGTGCGTGTTTTAGGTTCTTATCCTGCTGCTGTACTTTAAGTCGTTGTGAAATAGAGGAATATAGAACTCATCATGTCACAACCTGTTTTAAAAGATCAAAAAATGTTTAAAAAAGTGGCATTTATCGGCTTGGGCTTAATCGGCTCAAGTTTGGCACGTGTCATGATTGCCGAACATTTAGCTGAAAATATTGTCGCATCTACACGTTCGAAAAAAACTTTGGAAGATGCTAAAGCTTTGGGCATTATTTCTGAGGGTTTTAGTGATCCTGCGGAAGCGGTGAAAGATGCTGATTTAGTCGTTTTAGCTTTGCCTGTACGTGCGACGCAAAAGGCTTTGGAAAGTATCAAACCGTATTTGTCTGAAAATGTCATCATTACCGATGTGGGCAGTACCAAAGGTAATGTGGTGGAAGCAGCCAAAGCAGTATTTGGTGAAAACTTACCTGTAGGTTTTGTTCCAGGACATCCGATTGCAGGCGCTGAACATACAGGTGTACATGCAGGTAAAGTCGATTTATTCGCCAATCACAAAGTGATTCTGACGCCATTACCAAGCAGTGCAGATTGGGCAGTCGAAAAGTTGATTCAACTGTGGCAAACCGCTAAAGCGGAAGTGATCTGTATGGATGTTGATAAGCACGATGAAGTACTTGCGCATACCAGTCATTTACCGCATCTGATGGCGTTTAACTTGGTTGAACAACTTGCCAATCGTGAAGATAATCTTGATATTTTCCGTTATGCCGCAGGTGGTTTTCGTGATTTCTCTCGGATTGCAGCCAGTGATCCGCAGATGTGGCACGATATTTTCTTTGCCAATAAAAAAGCTATTCTGAATGCAGTTGATGGTTTTGAAGCTCAACTCGCAACATTACGCCAACTCATTGAAAATGAAGATTCACAAGCATTGATGGGACTGCTTGGACATGCGCAAGCCGTACGTCAGCATTTCAATCACATGCTCGCCAATAAACCTTTGATGGAGAAAAATAAGGTGACACAACAATTTACCATTTTGCCGGGTGAGAAGACATTTAAAGGTAAATTTACCGTGCCAGGTGACAAATCAGTGTCACATCGTTCCATCATGTTTGGGGCGATTGCGGAAGGAACAACGCATGTGACAGGTTTCCTTGAAGGTGAAGATGCTTTAGCAACTTTACAGGCATTCCGTGATATGGGTGTAAGCATTGAAGGCCCGAAAAATGGCGAAGTGACCATTCATGGTGTGGGGATCAATGGTTTAAAAGCACCGAAAACTGCGCTGTATATGGGCAACTCAGGTACATCCATGCGTCTGCTTTCAGGCATGTTGTCTGCACAAGATTTTGATTCTGTGATGACAGGTGATGCGTCATTGTCTAAACGTCCGATGGAACGTATTGCCAAGCCTTTACGTGAAATGGGTGCACAAATTCAAAGCACAGGTGAACGTGGTACACCACCAATTTCGATCACAGGTGCGCAAGCGCTGAAAGGCATTCATTATGATTTGCCAATGGCATCGGCTCAGGTGAAATCAGGTATTTTGCTTGCAGGTTTGTGGGCAGAAGGTGAAACGTCTGTGACTGAACCTGAACCAACACGTGACCATACTGAGCGCATGCTTCGTGCATTTGGCTATGATGTCAAAACTGAAGGTAACCGTATTTCACTGCAAGGTGGTGGAAAATTAGTCGGTACTGAGATTCAGGTACCCTCTGATATTTCATCAGCAGCGTTCTTTATGGTGGGTGCAGCAATTACTGAGGGTTCAGATGTAACACTTGAAGCGGTAGGAATTAACCCAACGCGTACAGGTGTGATTGAAATCCTCAAGCAAATGGGTGCTGACTTAACGGTTGAGAATGAACGTGTTGCAGGTGGTGAACCGATTGCAGACATTCGTATTCGTGGTAGCCGTACATTGAAAGGTATTCACATGCCTGAAGACCAAGTGCCTTTAGCGATTGATGAATTTCCTGCATTGTTTATTGCTGCGGCATGTGCCGAAGGTCAAACGATTCTCACGGGTGCTGCTGAGCTGCGTGTGAAAGAATCTGATCGTATCCAAGTGATGGCTGATGGCTTAAAAACTATGGGCATCGACTGCACACCAACTGAAGATGGCATTATCATTGAAGGTAAAGGTAAATCAGGCGAGTGGGGCGCAATCTTCACGGGTGGTGAAATTGAGTCACATCATGACCACCGTATTGCGATGAGCTTCTCAATGGCAGGTCTGCGTAATTCAGAAGAAATTAAAATTGTTGGTACTGAAACAGTGGCAACAAGTTTCCCGACATTTACTCAACTTGCAACGCAAGCGGGTTTAAACATTCAAGTGGATGAATAACTGCTGACTGAGTAATTGGTCTAATTTTTGTATATTTGTTCGACAACAGCTAAGCTTTTGCTTGGCTGTTTTGTTTTTATTGCTTATTCTAAAACCATACAACTATAAAGCCTTTTGGATGAAGCAATGAGAACATTACAATTTACTGCGAACTGTGAAAATCATATTAAAAATGATGCTCAGGGCAATGCATGTCATGTCACTCAAGCCTATGTGACCGACTTATTATCGACACAACTTGTTGAGTATGGTTTTAAAACTGAATCAACAAGTTCAGAAGAAAACTTAGCAGTAAGTGTGGAAAATCATCCGATTGGTTTAGGTGTGAATTGTCGTTTAAATGATGATGGACTTTTGACTTGTCAAATTTCAGCACATGCTGATGAAGAACAAGTATGGTTTAAAAAGATTGCGACACAAAGTATGATCAAACAATTGGCAAACGCAGTAGAGAATACTTTAAAAAAAGATGAAGCCTTTAGCGGCTTTGAATGGAAAGCTTAAACAAAATTAGCTTAGGAGTGGCAAACTTATATTTGCCATTCCATTCACATATAAAATTAATCAATATGATTTAAAATTATTCTACTTTTAACCACGTCTGACTACGACCAACAGCAGAAACCCCTAAATAACCGCGTAAAAATAGCTTCTTCCCATTTGGGCTGACACGACCTTTGAGGCGGTAAATTTTACCTGAGACAGGGTCGATGATTCGCCCATCTGTATAATTCACTAGATCCGTTGTTTTTAAGCCTGAGATCACTTGCATTCCAATGATGGGTTTATTGGTATAAGGTGCAGGGCAGTTGGTACAAAATTCTTTTGGGGTATAACCTGGACGTGGTGTGGATTTTAGTGCCGTGCCAGAAAATGTACCATTACTTTGCTTTTCGATTTTCACCAGACCTTTGGCTTCACCAGTTTTATCATCAATGTAGCGCCATGTCCCTGTGATATCGTCTGCATATGCAATTGAACTGATACATACGATTGCCAATGTCCCAATAAGAGTTTTCATTATTCCCTACACCTAAGTTAAAATATTTTAATTGCATTAAAAATAGTTAAGATATTGATTATATAACTAAAGATGGATAATTTTATTCGCATAAAACGCCAATAATGAATGAATAATCAATTGAAATAGCAAGTAATAGGGTTGGGCTTAAAAAATTTAAGTGACACATGTAATTGTTGTTTAGTATTTAAGAGCGGAAATATTAAACAAGAATCGTGAATGAATAAAAGCAAGGTGAACATACTGTCAGTACATGGTAATGCTGAGTGCATTGTGACTTTGCTTTCACAAAGGTTTGCCTTGTGCAAGGTGATGGGTTGATTTGTGCTTAATTTTTTAAGCTGACCCGCTCGCTTTGCAAGCCACTACACTTTATTTTCAATCCTGTGTTGTGGAAATAAGGGATCTTGTACTCGCCCAGTATGTTCGAATTGGATTATAAACGGAAACTTTTCGATTTCTACATTTCAAGCAAATCAATTTGCCAATTCGTTGCTTGTATCAAGACATTTAAGTCACGGAGTTTGGCACTTATATCATCGGCTTGTTTTTGCAAGGATGATACGGTAATGACTTTGTGCCATTTAATTTCTCGCGAACTATAACGATCAGGTTCACGATTGGTATTGCTAATGGCTGAAGTTAATATTTTATGGCGTTCAACAAGTTCATCGCGTTGAGTGAGTAACGCAAGTAAAGAACGACCATCTGCTAGTTCTGCAGTTGCATTGGTCATGTGGATCGCTAAAACTAATTTTTGCGACTCTTGTGTCAAAGCAAAAACTTGTTTGAGTAAATCATTTGGGTCTTCGGATGGCTCGTCACCATCTTGTACCAATACATTGGCATTGATACGTTGCTTAAGTGAAGCAAGCTTCTTCTGCTGATCACTGCGTGTTAATAATGCTTCGGCAAGTTTCATTGTCTATCCTGATTTTTTAAACATATTCAAAATGTATAATTGATCAATGTTTTATTCGGAAATTTATCATTAGCGATTGATTCTACATAGAAATATATAAGAGCACTTATTACAGCATATCACACAAAGCATTCCATTTAAGTTATAAACTTTGCCGATATTCAATGCATAGATTTGCAATCTTTTATTTGGAAATATGTAGCGTGAGTTTTTGAAATTTTGGCTATTGAATTGAAAATATACTACTGAGATTTCTAGGTTTAGATATTTAAAGAGAATTCAGCTTCTCATTGGAAAAATTTCAGGTTGATGGAAATTTGAATATCCATCAACCTGTGTCATTTTTTTTCTTTACTGTGTTTAGGGTACTAATAAGAAACGTGAAATCGCAATTCTTAACTGTTTCAAATAACCGGTAAAGAAATGATTTGCACCTGGTAAAACCGTGATGATATGACGTTGTGGTTTCGCCCATTCCAACACATCACACAGTTTAGTGGTTGGATCAGCTTCACCGTGTACAAACAAAATATCCCCTTTAATCGCAGGGGTTTCATAGTGACGAACACCATCGACAGTCGCTGTAGGTAAGCCACATAAGATCACTTGTTTCGGTTTAATTTCATCAGGCAAGTGATAATAGGCTTTCGCCATGACATGCGCGCCAAAACTGAATCCACCGACATAGAAAGGTAGACTTTTGTGTAATTGCCGAACATGTTTGATAACAGCTAAAATATCGTCAGTTTCGCCAAAGCCTTCATCGTGAACACCTTCACTTTGACCTGAGCCACGGAAGCTTGGGCGATAAACGATGCAACCCTGTTCATTTAGGATTTGCGCAAGTAAAGCTGGAACTTTATGTTGAGGAGTACCACCTTGTAATGGATGGGGGTGACTAACGACAGCAAATCCTTTTACTTCGCCTACAGGGTAATCAACAAATACTTCGATTTTGCCGACCACGCCTTGAATGAACATTTGTTCGGACATAATTTAAACGATCAGAGCAGGGAAGTGGTATAGTTTAGCGATTTTGTTCACAGAAAACACGAATTGGATTTAAAATAATCCGACTGTTATAGTTTGATTAGTTATTTTTTGATCAGGAAAACCATGCTCGCCTTAATTTCCCCTGCTAAGACGCTCGATTACGAAACTGCACTTCCGACTGATGTGCATACTCTACCAAGACTACTCGACCAATCTCAACAGCTTATAGACCTAAGTCGTAAGCTTTCGGCATCGGAAATTGCAAAATTGATGACGGTAAGTGAAAAAATTGCCAATCTAAATGTAGAGAGATTCCGTGATTGGAATGCTGACTTTAGTTTTGCCAATGCACGTCAGGCGATTTTTGCATTTAAAGGTGATGTTTACACAGGTTTGGATGCTTATAGTCTGTCTGAAGATGAGCTGAAATTCGCCCAAAATCATTTGCGTAGTTTGTCAGGATTGTATGGTTTATTACGTCCATTGGATTTGATGATGCCGTATCGTTTGGAAATGGGTATTCGTTTGAAAAATGATCGTGGTACAAATCTTTATGATTTTTGGGAAGATCGAATTACCAATTTAATTAACCAAGATTTAGAGCAAGCAGGCTCAAAAGTACTGGTGAATATTGCGTCTGATGAATATTATAAGTCAGTCAGAGAAGCCAAAATTAATGCAGAAATTATCAAACCTGTATTCTTGGATCAGAAAAATGGCAAATATAAAGTTATCAGTTTTTATGCCAAAAAAGCCCGTGGTTTAATGGCGCGTTACATCATTCAAAATAAATTGGAAAAGTTAGATGATTTAAAGTCGTTTAATACCGATGGTTATTATTTTGATGCGGAAAGCTCAATTCAAGGTGAGTTGGTGTTTAAACGTGATGAGCAAGTGGCTTAACTAAATGAATTAAAATGAATAAGGATTGTGTCCAATGCAAAATTTTACCAATCAATTTCTGCAATATTGGGCGCAATTCTCAACTGAATTAAATATTCCAAAAAATCAGTCCGAATCATTATTTTAGATACTTTCATTCTCTTATTCACAAAATTATTATCATACACATCAGCATATTATTGAATGTCTTGAATTATTTCACCAAATTAAAGACCGATTAGAAGATCCAATCGCTATTGAATTGGCAATTTGGTTTCATGATGTGGTTTACAATCCCCAAGCCTCAGACAATGAAGAACAAAGTGCAAAACTCATGCAAAAGCATTGCGAGGGTATACTTAAAAAAGAAAAGCTGGAAAAAGTTGCGCAATGGATTATTGCCACAAAAAAACATCACCCCTCAAAAGATCATGATTTAAATTATTTACTGGATATAGACCTCGCAATTTTAGGTAGTTTTCCACAACGTTTTGCGGAATATGAACAACAGATTCAACAAGAATATTCATGGGTTGAGCCTGAAATGTATAAGATAAAAAGGGCAGAGGTTTTAAAGCATTTTTATCAGATGAAGCCTTTGTATCAAACTGAATATTTTAGAGATTTGTTGGAAGAACATGCGAAAAGAAATCTTTCTTTAATCGGCTAATTCATTGATAAGCAGGTCACACGTGAATATTAGATTAGATTTTTGAATTTCGCTGACAGATTTGGACGTCGATGTAGGTTACTATTCCAAGTTCATCATTGTACAGCTCAAATACACAGCTAAGATTCTAAAAAGACGTCACGATTCTCAGCTATAATCAAACCACTTTAAAATTTTTGGATGATACTATGCGCGGTCTTTACCTCATCACCAACGATGACCCTTTAGAATTATTACTGGCAAAATTGGAAGGGGCAATGGCAAATGGCGGCATCGCTGTGTTGCAATATCGTCGTAAAAAAGTCGCAAAAGAAGATCAAATTTACGAAGTGGAATATATGAAAGCCATGTGTGCAGAATATGGTGTGCCATTCGTAATTAACGATGATCTTGAAATGGCAGTCAAATATGGCGTTGGTGTACACTTAGGACAAGGTGATGGCTCTATTGTTGAAGCTGTAGCACAATTACCAAATAATGTTTTGATTGGACGTAGTTGTAATAACTCTTTGGAATTGGCTGAACAAGCGATTGCAGATGGTGCAAATTACGTGGCGTTTGGTGCAATCTATGCAACAGATACTAAACCAGAAGCAGGGAATATTGGTTTAGAAACTTTAAAACAAGCCAAAGCTCAACTTCATGTACCGATTTGTGCAATTGGTGGCTTAACTGTTGAAAATTCAAAAAATGTGATTGAGTCAGGTGCAGATTATTGTGCTGTGATTAGTGATATATTAGGTCGTCCAATGAATGCCATTCCTGAACGTTTGGATGAATGGTCTGCGCTTTTTGATACTACAGCATAAATATGTATTGGGTATTATCGTAATAGTATTAAAGTTTTTGGTTGAATTTTAGAAAGGGTAAATTTATGAGCTTATCTCCAAAGCAAGAACAATTGTTTAAACAAGCCAGCAAACATATTCCAGGTGGTGTGAATTCACCTGTACGTGCGTTTAATGGTGTGGGTGGTACGCCAGTATTTATCGAAAAAGCCAAAGGGGCTTATTTATACGATGTCGATGGTAAACGCTATGTCGACTATGTCGGTTCTTGGGGACCAATGATCTTAGGTCATGCGCATCCTGAAATTATCAAAGCAGTTCAAGAAGCAGCAGTGGATGGCTTGAGTTTTGGTGCGCCAACAGTTCACGAAACTACTTTAGCGGATATTATCTGTGAAATTGTACCCTCAATTGAATTGGTTCGTATGACCAACTCAGGTACTGAAGCAACCATGACCGCGATTCGTTTGGCGCGTGGTTATACAGGTCGTGACATGATTGTGAAATTTGAAGGTTGTTATCACGGTCATTCAGATTCACTTTTAGTGAAAGCGGGTTCAGGTATGCTAACCATGGGCGAGCCGACCTCTAAAGGTGTACCTGCGGATTTTGCGAAGCATACATTGACTCTCCCATACAACGATATTGACGCTGTAAAAGCATGTTTTGCTAAGTTTGGTAATGAAATTGCAGGTGTGATTGTTGAACCTGTTGCTGGCAATATGAACCTTGTAAAACCAATCCAAGGTTTCTTAGAAACAATTCGTGAGCAATGTGATCAATATAAATCAGTGTTTATTATTGATGAAGTGATGACAGGTTTCCGTGTTGCATTGGGCGGTGCGCAAGCGTATTACAATGTAAAACCTGATTTGACTACATTAGGTAAAATCATCGGTGCAGGGCTTCCTGTCGGTGCATTTGGTGGTAAACGTGAAATCATGGAATGCATTGCACCTTTAGGTGGTGTGTATCAGGCAGGGACTTTGTCAGGTAATCCATTGGCAATGCGTGCTGGGATCAAAATGTTTGAAACCTTGCGTCAACCAAATTTTTATACAAATTTATCAGCAACATTAGATAAATTGCTAAAAGGTTTACAAGCTGCTGCGGATGAAGCGGGCATTCCATTCTTCACACAACAAGCGGGTGGTTTGTTTGGTATTTATTTCACTGATCAAACTGAAATTACCAGTTTTGACCATATCCTAAAATGTGATGTTGACGCATTCCGTAAATTCTTCCACGGTATGTTGCAACGTGGTGTAAACCTTGCACCATCTGCATTTGAAGCAGGCTTCATTTCGGCTGCCCATAGTGTTGAAGATATTCAGTTCACTATTGATATGGCGAAAGAAGTTTTTGCGGAAATGAAATAAAAGTCTACTGATTTTGATCATCACTCCATTTAAAATGAGCTCGTAGTTCGCTACGGGCTTTTTTATTTCAAATAGGATTTTGAGAATGAAGACCAAACATTATTTAAGCTTGGCTGATGCTGAATTTTTGTTAAATCAAGCGTATCAATATGCAGTAGAACATGCGTTTAATGTCAGTATTTGTATTGTCGATGAAACGGGCAATTTATTAGCGATGAAGCGTATGGATGGGGCTTCGCCCATGACTGCAAATTTGGCTGTAGAAAAAGCCAAATGTTCTGCAATCAGCCGTCGTCCATCAGCTGTGTTTGAAAATTTGATTAAAAACGGTCAAATGGGTTTTCTGACCATGGATTCCTTTTCTGGAATGCTGGAAGGTGGTGAACCGATTTTGTATGACGGACAATTGGTTGGTGCTATTGGCGTTTCAGGTGTGAAATCTTTTCAGGATGCCGAAATCGCTCAATTTGCAATTGAAAATTTTTTAGCGCAATTTGTATAAAGTTACTGATTTTTGATTTAAAGACAGAAAAATTGGATTAAGATCAGCTTTTGTCATCCTATGATATGAAATAAAACAATGAAAACACCGCTGATCCGTTCGAAAAAACTGAGTGATTTAAACAGCTGTAATATTTGGTTGAAAATGGAATCTGCACAAGTCACAGGTTCTTTCAAAGAAAGAAGTATTGGTCAAGCATGTCAAAAGTATGCTCAGCAAGGTGCAAAAAAGTTTATTAGTTCATCGGGCGGAAATGCAGGAATTTCAGTTGCGTATATGGGCAATATGCTCAAGATTCCTGTCACAGTTGTTGTCCCTAAAACGACATCGCAACAAGCCATTGATTTGATACGACAAGAAAATGCTGAGGTAATTGTGCATGGCGATTCTTGGGTGGACGCAAATGATCTTGCCTTAAGCTTTGTCAATTCAGAAGCAATTTATATTCATCCTTTTGATCATCCATATTTGTGGGAAGGCGTTGCTAAAATCATAGATGAAGTAATCGAAGATGGTGTCCAACCTGATGCTGTGATTTTATCTGTCGGTGGTGGGAGTTTATTGTCTGGCATTAGTCAAGGTTTAAAAAATCATGGATTAGATGTGCCAATTTATGCGGTTGAAACTGAGGGAACAGCATCACTGAATACCGCGATGAAAGCCAAACAACATATTCAACTCGATCAGGTCACAGGTATTGCCACGACGCTTGCTGCAAAACAAGTCTGCGCAAATGCTTTTCATATTTCCCAAAATGAGCAAGTCATGGGTTTAACTGTTTCAGACCAAGAAGCACTTTCGGCATGTTTCAACTTTTTGGACGATCATCGAACTTTGGTTGAGCCTGCTTGTGGAGCGACACTATCGGTGCTGTATGGTCAGAAGATTGACTTTGAACCTACTGCAAATGTTTTGGTGATCGTGTGTGGAGGGGCATCCATTGGTTTGCAGAAACTTCTACAATTTGCAGAAGATTTAGCGGTGTAAATGTATACAGAAATTATATACTAACCTTAAGCATTTACTTTTAAAAACAAAGCGCACATTAAAAATACAATAAGTTAAGAACAAGTACTTAACTTATTGAAAATAAATTATAAGCGATAGAACTGTTTGGCATTGTGATGGAATACTTTTTCCAAAGCCATTTCATCATATTGCTGCACAATATCACTAAAGGCATCAATGATATTGACCAGACTGGTATTGACTCGATCCATCGGAAAATTTGAAGCAAACATCACACGATATGTCCCAAAACTTTCCAATGCATGCAGAATCAAAGGAGAAACAAGGTCAATAATTTGCTGCTTTGAAGCCAATTGCTTCTTCTTATAAAATTGATGACCTAAAATAGGCATAAATAAGCCTGACATTTTCGTATAGACATTCGGACATGTCGATAATTCAGCAATATAGTCTTGCCATTGATAAAAAAATATTTTCACGCGCCGTTTGAGTGAGCCCTGTATTTTGCCCCACTTTTCCAAATAGTCCTGCTGGTGTGCCCAAATGATCTAAAACAATGGATGTTTCAGGAAATCTTTTTGCCAGCGCAATTACATCTGGAATTTGTTGTGAATAAACCCATGCATCAAAGCTGAGATTGTGTTGCGCGAGTTGCTCAAAACCTTTTAGAAATTTTTTATCGGTATACAAACTTGGGTTTTCTGTCCAATTGTGAATGCCTTTATCTTCATGATATGAAGCCATCCGACGTATACCACGCAAATGCGGCGAGGCTTTTTGATGTAATTTGAGGATCTTTTTAAAATTACTGTCACAAGGATCAGCTGTTGCAACAATCCCACCGAGTTTTACTGTGTCTTCACCAAATGGAAGTGATTCAATAAATTCAGTTTCGCCTACAACACCTTTACCTTTGTGTTTTGCCCAACTGGCTTCGATATGAACCACTTGTTCCACATGATATTGTCCAAGATCATTTTTATAATCTTGAGGTAAATAAGGGCGAGTAATATGCGAGGTCAACCCAATGGTTTCAATCAAATCTTTAGATTTGACTAAACGAACTATTTTATCCAATAGATAAGGACGTTTACCTAAAAGTTTGACCGCAAGTGCAGCGGCATGTGGGGTATTGTAGGGATCCCATTGATGAATATGTGGGTCAATAATGGCGAAGTCTAATTTTTGCATATAACGTCCAAATTGTTATTTCTTATCAAATAAATACAATACCTTATTTTTGTAAATTGTGAATGTAGTGAGTTGTTAAATTTTATGCATTATCTTTTTATTGATTGATGTTACGCACTTTAAAAAACAAAGCACCTTTCAAATTGTTTTAGGGCACACTCGGCGGAGTCGCACATCGAAAGTTTTAATTTCAGGGTTAGCCTGCGGCTCGCCCTACTTTTTTTTCGGAAAAAGTAGGCAAAACCATTGTCATCCGCAGAACTCGCCAACTCACGTCAAAATATTGAATATATCGCAGAAACATTTATAGTCAGAAGTAGTCTTGCCTCAGACAAATGCGGATGACGTTATCGCGTATCCACTTTGTATCTAGGTACAATCTACAATTTTGATATGACTACGCAACATCAGTTATAGAAATAAAAATACGCGCGATCTTATTCAGACCGCGCGTATTTAAAACCATAATTTTGATTTAAATCAATCAGTGTTTATGGTCATCGTGATCATGCTTGTGAGTATGAAAATCTTCATTTTTACGGAAACGTAAATAGTTTTCAAACTGTTCACAATATTCGTCGTAATTATCTTCAAGCATCATTTGAAATTGTTGCAATACATAAGACATCACTTGTTCTTTTGCATCACGCATTTCATCGCCATCTTTAAAGGTGTTAGCAGCAACCCAAGTATTAAAACGTGCAGTTGCAAATAACATCGCGGCACTGACTTGACCACGTAATTCTTCAGGGTTTGGCTGTTGCCCTTTTGGTGGACGGCAAAATTCATTGGCTTGTTTAATAAATTCATCAGCACGCTCAAAAAAAACAGCATTTAAAGCTTCTTCTTCGGTGACATCAGTAGCATCGATTTTTTGAGACATGACTTTTCCACATAGCGTATTTCATTGGTTGGGTATTATAGGCAATCTATGCCTGACAATCCATTAACTAAAAGACTGCTTTACGTCCTCATCATCTTCCGTTTTTGGAAAATATGTTTCAAAATTATCTGCATATTCATCTAGATTATTTTCCAGCATGCTTTTAAATTGTTCCATGTAATAATCTAAAATGACTTGGCGATCTTTGATAAAATCTGAAGCTTCACGATATGAACACGCTGCATTCCAGACACTATAACGTGCATTTGCAAACATGAATGATGCACTTACATTTCCAGGTTCAGCAGTCAAATGTGTCACTTGATGAGTAGAATCGGCAAAGTTATTCGCTACAGCAATGAATTCATCTGCGCGCTCGAAAAATTGATCTTCAGCTTCAGCATTTTCACTATCTTCATATAAATCATCATTATTAGACATCATATTTCCTTAAAGAGATGTTGTTTCAATACGCTGACTATAGCATACTCAAAATAGCCTAAGCATTATAATTACTTAAGGAGTAAATCATGCAGGATGCGATTGCCATACAAAGTCTAAAAAGTGATATTGCTTTATTACGACAAAATATTTGGCCGCCTTCAAATTTAGCCCATGTTGAAGGTTTACCGATTTATTATGGTTCAAAATCAGAGGTGGATACTTATTATCGACAATGGATAGGTCTGATTGAAAGGGCACAAGAATTGTTTCAACCTTTTATGGAAGACGAAGTCTTGGATGCGATTCAGCTACCGAGCCATTTAAATTTACCATTGTTCTTTTTTCATGTAGACCGTATTCGTATCAATAAAACACGGGCAAAAGAGTCGAAAACGTTTCGTGGAATTGCATCACTGCTTGAAAAGTGTGGTCAATTTAAACCTGAACAAATTTTAAAAATGACCCATTGGCTGAATAGTGATGATACAGCTGCATTGGTTGCGCATCGTGAATTTATTGATTTAAGAACTTATATTTTTCAACATGGTGCAAGTGAATATACCCGTACTCGTTTTTATGTGAATGGTTTGATTTTAAGTACAGAAAAAGATTTTGAATTGGTTGATGCACGAGATAAGCCACGTAAACAACGCAATGATAGTTATAGTGATCCACTTGCGGATAATGAGGTTTGGAAAGTTTTTGGAAAATATCGGTAAAATTGCTGTGAATAAACAGGCAGATTTAACTGGCAAGTGTGATATTAAAAAGGTCAGATTGAGAAATTTAATCTGACCTTCACACTGTGTGTTTAAAATTTCAAATAATTGCTTTCGATTGTTTCTGAAGCAACCTCATTATAAAATTCACAATTATTGTATTTTAAATGCTCTAGATCTTTTTTGAATTTTACTTTTTCATCTTCATCAAAAGATTCAACAATACTCTCAAGGCTATTAATTTTGTCATTAATATTATAATAGATTCCACCTCTAAAATACTCAACAAAGCGGCGAACGCCGTTATATTCAATAATACCGTAGTCTGATATATAGTTATTATCTTTTTCAAAAAAACCTGTGATATTGAACATATTCACGATGAAAGATGTTGGTGAGTTTTTTAATTCACTCCAACTTTCAATATCATATTCATGTGTAGATGTTTGGCTTAGCAAACTAATATCTGTGCGAATAAATGGAATATTAGATTCTTCAGTAATGACGCTAAAACACTTCGATCCAGCTGGAAAGGTGGTTTCATTTTGCCTTTTGAACCAATTGTACATGGCTGTACCAACTATACTATTGACCAATTTCCAATCTTGATAACTGGTCATGATATTGAATTGTTCATTAAATACATTATTGAGTACTTTTTGTCCTGATATATCTATGGTTCTAATCTTTTTTGTGAAAATTAAATCAGCTGTATTTAACTGAGTTGTATATGGTGTATACGTAATTTCTGTATCAGATTTCTTTAAAATATTGCCAATTTGAGTGCCATATTTTGTCGAAGTTTGATTGTTATGATAAATACCCATTGGGCTAAAATATAATGGATCTAATGGTTTGTATAATGATTCAGCTGTATTTATTATTTGGTTATATACGTTTCCATTTTCAATAGTCAAAGTTTCTTTTTGAAAACTAACACTGTCAAAACCAGTCGCTGTATAGTTGCTCCATGTTCCATTATTGTTTTTTGGAGTTGTATTTACAGGTGCTTGTTGCGGTTCTATAGAAGCTTGTGCTTGGTTAGTAGCTAAGTTTTGATTATCATTGTTTGGATTGTTGGATCCTGAACCTCCACCACCGCCACAAGCTGTAAGTGTTAAACAAGATACGATGATGGAAGATAATATTTTAACATTCATTGTGTCACTAATTATTTTAATAGTGTGATGTAATTATCATAATAAAAAATACACTAGAATTTTGAGAACACAATATTAATGTGATATTCGTCACATTGTTTAATTTTGGCTAAAATAAAGAAAAAATAAAGAATAAGGAAAATTTTTTCATTTTCATTAATTTTTTTCTAGTTAAAGTTTATTGTTGTTAAGTTGTTCTAAATTTAAACACGGAATTATGAGTGAATTTGATTTTGTAAAATTATGTTACTATAGAATTTTATTATAAAACTAATGACTAATATTATTCTATCAGTGAAGTTAATGCCTACTAATAAATACGAGATTAGTAGGCATTGGAATTTAATTAACGAACGGCATCAATTGCGACACTCGCTGTTTTGTTAAATAAGGCACATTCAGTTTTTAACCCTTTTAAATAAGCATCTTGAACTTGAGCCTCGGGACTATTTTTTCCAAACTCTTGAACTGCATCATCTAAATCTCTTTCATACTCAGCAATATGCTCGGCTAGAGTATAGTAAGTGCCTTTTTTATTAAATTCGGCAGAATAATAATTAGCGCCAATTTTCGTTGTAGCTTCAGATTCTAGATAGTAGTCTAAATCTGTAGCTAAATATAAAGGATAATTCCCCATAGAGATTGTTTTATATCCACCATCAAAATATGAATTTGGCTCATATATTGATGAGTCATATGTTAAGTCAACATAGGCAAAATCATTATTACTTGATGAAGATACTGATCTTAAACAAGTCGAACCCTCAGGAAAGGTTTTCCCTTGTAGCTTTTGTACATAATAAGCAGGATAGCTTCCTACTTCTGATTTCAATGCATTATTGAGACCTGCATAATGTTCGAAACCACTTAGGTATTCACTAATTGACTTACCAGCTAGATTTACTTTTTCAAATTTCTCAGTCAGCTGTAGTGCTGTATTTCCACTATTTGACTGTGGTGTATAAGTCCATACGGTATCAGTGTATGAAGTAAACTTACCAAAATTATAACCAAGTTC
>NZ_SGSW01000140.1:0-1451 GCF_004209125.1 Acinetobacter sp. WCHAc060033
GGCTTTGTTGCACAAACCTATCTGTAAAGGCTTATTCAACATTATAATTCTCAAATGAATAAGCCCACATCTAAAATATATCGCACAACCAATTGGCCTTCTTATAACAGAGCATTAATAAATCGAGGAAATATCTCTATTTTGTTTGATCCCAAAACTCAATGGTACGCTCAACCAAAAGGCAAGCATTGAATAGCCACCACTTTCCTAGAAAAATATCGTCTATTCTTTTTTAGGAAAAGGTGAATATTCGACTTGATAGTAGTCATATTTATTATCTTTTGTGACACAAATTACGTCATCTAATGCCTGCGGTGTATCGTCAGTATCATCAATCGCTTTAAATAATGAACCGTACCGGGTTTGTCGGAGACTCAGTATTCTGAGATGAGAAGCATTGCTTCGCAAGACGTAGCGAAGCGTAGTGTCCCGATGACCAAATTAAAATATACCCCTGAAATCAGAGAAAGAGCGGTTCAATTATTGATTGAATCTGAAAAAGACTATCCATCTAATTGGGCTGCGATCACAGCTATTGCGCCTAAGATTGGTTGTACTCCTGAAACACTTCGTGCTTGGCATCAAAAGCATTTAGATGAGCAAAATCCTATCAAAGTACAACAGATCTCTGATCAAGAAAAAATGAAGCAAATGGAACGTGAAATCAAAGAATTAAAGCGTGCCAATGAAATTCTGCGTAAAGCAGCCGCTTTTTTCGCCCAGGCGGAGCTCGACCGCCCACACAAATAATGGTGGATTTCATCCATAACAATAAGGCGTTATATGGTGTTGAGGCGATTTGTAGGATTTTACCGATCTCAGCTTCTACCTATTATCGAACACTAGATATTGCTGAAAACCCAGAACATCGAGCAAAGCGAGATCTACATGATTTGCATCATGCTGAACAAATTAAACGAATTTGGAAAGAAAGTTCAGGTCGATATGGTGTACGTAAAGTTTGGCAACAACTGAAACGTGAAGGTTATGTTATTGCACGCTGTACAGTGGTTCGCTTGATGAAGAAGCTAGGTATACAGGGTGTTTGGCGTGGGAAGAATAAATACACCACCCGTAGCCGAGATGATCAAAAAAGAGCGGATGATTTAGTGAAACGTAATTTTACTGCTGATCGACCTGACCCTTGCGAAGCAGTGCTTCTCAGGTCGGTGACTTCACGTATATTCAAACTCATTCAGGCTGGGTCTATACCGCCTTTATTATTGATGTGTTCTCACGAGCGATTGTTGGATGGAAAGTATCAACACGTATGAATACAGACATGGTGCTCGATGCACTAGAGCAAGCATTGCATGACCGAGGTATGCCTAAGAATGTGATTCATCATTCAGATAGAGGTGTTCAATATCTTTCAATTCGCTATACCAATCGTTTAGAAGCAGCAAATTTACGAGCATCAGTCGGTACGACCGGTGATTCATACGATAACG
>NZ_SGSW01000141.1:0-1440 GCF_004209125.1 Acinetobacter sp. WCHAc060033
GACCGCAACACTGGCGACTGCAACACTGGCGACTGGAACACTGGCGACTGGAACACTGGCGACCGCAACACTGGCGACCGCAACACTGGCGACTGGAACACTGGCGACTGGAACACTGGCGACTGGAACACTGGCGACCGCAACACTGGCGACTGGAACACTGGCGACCGCAACACTGGCGACTGGAACACTGGCGACTGGAACACTGGCGACTGGAACACTGGCGACTGGAACACTACGAATTTCAGCAATGGATTCTTTAATACAGAAGAAGTTGAAATTATCAATGTTTTCGACAAGCCATGCATGAAATCGGTTTGGGATGAAGCAAGTAAGCCGCGTTGTTTATTTTTTAAATTAACAGACTGGATTGATGAATCTGAAATGTCAGATGTGGAAAAACAAGAAAATCCTAGTTTCTCATGCACTGGCGGTTATTTGAAAAAATATGACTACAAAGAAGCTTTTACAAAATCTGTAACAGAAGCTTCAAAAGAAGAACGTGATTTGATTCGAGCGTTGCCGAATTTTAACAATGAAAAATTCTTGGAAATTTCAGGTGTTGATCTAAGTCAACTTGATTAAAAAATAAAAAGCACACCGACCGTCAAATCATGTGTGCTTTTCTAATGAAACAGGTGAATTATGAATGCAAAATTTACTCCAAGCAATAGCTTCATCGTAACACTCAGTGTTTCAGCTATTGTTCTTGGTGCGATAACTGGTTTTCACAAATATGAACCTACAACTGGTTATACACCACCTACATACACCGCTAAACAAGCTCCCGATGTAGTTGCAGTACAAACTGCAGTTATAACGTCTAAATCAACTGGCAAAGCTACTGTAAAACTTGATGATTTTATACTTCAGGTTTCATTCGACTATGAAGCTCACCCAGACAACTACGGTGTACCAGGTTCAGATTTTACAGCTGTAGACATTACTCAACTTTCTGTCGATGACATCCACGACATAAACGGCAATGCTTACCGTGATTTCACTGACTTTAACGATATTGTTCAAATCAAAGAACTTGTTCGCGGTCATTTGGAACGCAATCAAATGGTGGAGGCTGTCTAATGTCGATACTTCATCCACGTGTTTATTTCAGTCAATTTGACTCAAATACGGAAAACGGTGCTCGTTATCGTGTAGGCATCGAAAAACCAGTTTTTTACATCTTAAAACCTAAGGCTAAAAAAGATTTTAGCTTAAAAGGTTTTCAACAAACTTATGATTTATATCGTGAATACCCAAATTCTCTTTATAAAATTCAAGATTCTAAAATTTCTGACTGGCTTAACAATACTTTAACCAAAGCTGTTACAGCCAAATCAAATTCAGATTATTACGAAATATTAAATAACGCTGGCCATTTTGCTTCTGCTGATTATAAGAAGTGGAAACGTGCTAGTCGTGGCTTAATGTAGGAGATGG
>NZ_SGSW01000142.1:0-1360 GCF_004209125.1 Acinetobacter sp. WCHAc060033
GTTGCATCAGTTGTAATTTCTTCTTTGATGCGTTTCATCATATCCATGACTGACTCATCACCACGTTTAAACCGATCTGCTAAGCCATTCGACATGATTAACCCTGTAATTTTGCTTTTACGGTGTTCTAAAACGTCCATATTTGCGTTTTTAGGCTGTTTTACGACTTCATCAGGGATTTCTACGGGTTTTTGCTTAGAATCGCTAAAATCGCTGTTTTTTGGCGTTTCTGTCCCTGTTTTTTTCTTCTGTTTAAACTTGAATGAAAATCCTGTGATTGTCCGCCCTTTTTTGTGCTGTTCGTAGCTCGCTGTGATGTCTGTATGCTCGTTGATTTGTTTGAGAGACGGCTCTAAAACGTATTTTTTTAAATCATACATGCGTTGATATTCAGCATCGAGAACACCCATTTTTTGCCGAAAGTCAGCCAATTCTATGATTGGTGTTTTCCCTGTGGTTCTCCAGCAGATCAGTAACTCATACAAACGAATTGCATAACCTGTTGAAAGCTCGCTTATCTGTTTCATTTCATACTGAGTAAAACGTTCCTCAAGCCTTGTAATTAAAGGGATGACGATAGGAGCGAAGATTAACTTCACTGTAGCTTCTGCATCCACATAGCGAACTTCACTAACCCAACGTGAACGGACGTTTTCGGTATTTCCTCGTTCATTGATTTCCTGGTAACTGAATTGACGTGCAAATAGATCATCACAAGCATCTTTGAGGGCTTGGTAGGCTGTTTGTCTAGCTACGCCAAATTGATTGATATAACTCTCTGCATGGACGGTTAAAGGGTCATTGGCATTAATTCCCTTTCCTGACTCTCTTGCTTCAACAATCGCCAACAAGATTAAGCGCTGTTCAACGAGATCCAAGTTGTAACTAGCGTTCATTAGGGCATTGTCTTTCACTACTAATTTACTCATAAGACGTGAATTAAAATTTTTTCGTTAAAACGAATTTATCATAACATCTCGTCTTATGGTAGGTAAATCTCGTCTTATTGGTAGGTAAATCTCGTCTTATTGGTAGGTAAATCTCGTCTTATTGGTAGGTAAATCTCGTCTTATGTCCTCTGTATGCCTTGCTATACTTGCATTTCAGTATGGCTAAAAGCATTTAAAAGCATTTAAAAACATTAAAAGCCCAATTTTTCATGAAAATTGCCCTCGGTTTTCGCTAAAGCTCAAACTTTTTTGACTTCACTTCGTTACGTCAGGGGCAATTTTTGCAAATGACGGAGAAAAACCAAAGATTTTAAAAGCATTGAGCAAGGACACACAGAGGGTACTTTTTCACTACCGTTCAAAATTCCTACTCTGTGCCTTGTTGGGGCAAGCCCCAAACCCCAAAAAGC
>NZ_SGSW01000143.1:0-1349 GCF_004209125.1 Acinetobacter sp. WCHAc060033
GGATTTTTGTATTTCGGCTTTAAATGAAGCGATTGAAAAATATGGTCGACCTGAAATATTTAATACAGACCAAGGCAGCCAGTTTACCAGTGATGCATTTATTGATGTATTGAAATCAAATGGCATTCAAATCAGTATGGATGGTAAAGGTCGATGGGTAGATAATGTGATGGTTGAACGATTATGGCGGAGCGTTAAATATGAAGAGGTGTATCTCAAAGCTTATAGCAGTGTCACAGATGCGAAAAAGCAATTAAGTGCATATTTTGAGTTTTATAATTTGAAACGACCTCATTCGAGTCTAGACAAAATGACACCAAATGAGTTTTACTATGATCAGCTACCCCAACAAAACAAGGTGGCTTAACTAGAGCGGAATATCACTTATAAATACGCTTTTAGTTGTTCAAACAAGTGGGACCACCTCTCTCGCATTTGCGGGGTTTTTAATGCTGAATAAAAGGAAAACTTGATGGAATTGCCCAATATTATTCAACAATTTATTGGAAACAGCGTTTTAGAGCCAAATAAAATTGGTCAGTCGCCATCGGATGTTTATTCTTTTAATCGAAATAATGAAACTTTTTTTCTTAAGCGATCTAGCACTTTATATACAGAGACCACATACAGTGTCTCTCGCGAAGCGAAAATGTTGAGTTGGCTCTCTGAGAAATTAAAGGTGCCTGAACTCATCATGACTTTTCAGGATGAGCAGTTTGAATTAATGATCACTAAAGCGATCAATGCAAAACCAATTTCAGCGCTTTTTTTAACAGACCAAGAATTGCTTGCTATCTATAAGGAGGCACTCAATCTGTTAAATTCAGTTGCTATTATTGATTGTCCATTTATTTCAAACATTGATCATCGGTTAAAAGAGTCAAAATTTTTTATTGATAACCAACTCCTTGACGATATAGATCAAGATGATTTTGACGCTGAATTATGGGGAGACCATAGAACTTACCTAAGTCTATGGAATGAGTTAACTGAGACTCGTGTTGAAGAAAGATTGGTTTTTTCTCATGGCGATATCACGGATAGTAATATTTTTATAGATAAATTCAATGAAATTTACTTTTTAGATCTTGGCCGTGCTGGGTTAGCTGATGAATTTGTAGATATATCCTTTGTTGAACGTTGCCTAAGAGAGGATGCCTCGGAGGAAACTGCTAAAATATTTTTAAAGCATTTAAAAAATGATAGACCTGACAAAAGGAATTATTTTTTAAAACTTGATGAATTGAATTGATTCTAAGCATTATCTAAAAATACTTAATTGTCTTTTAACGTCGCTAAATTTTAAATAAATAAGTGAAGAGTGTTAGTGGAGCCACTGATTTAAAGTT
>NZ_SGSW01000144.1:0-1312 GCF_004209125.1 Acinetobacter sp. WCHAc060033
CCAATCTTGATCCGAAACGCTGGTGGATATTGCTCGCTGTCGTGCTTGCATTTCTGCCGATTGTGATTGATATGACTGTACTGCATGTTGCGGTTCCCTCATTAACCCAATCGCTGAGTGCCACAAGTAACCAAGTCTTATGGATTATTGATATTTATCCATTACTTATGGCTGGACTTTTAGTTCCGATGGGAACTTTGGCTGATCGTGTCGGCAATCGTAAGATTCTGCTGATTGGCTTGGTTATATTTGGAATTGCCTCAGTCCTTGCGGCATTTTCCCAAACGGCTTCTATGCTGATTGCCGCACGTGCTTTATTAGCATTAGGCGGTGCCATGATTATGCCCTGTGTATTGGGTATTATTCGCAGAACCTTCGAAGACAGTCGCGAACGTGCCATTGCGCTGGGTATTTGGGGCACAATCGGATCAGCCGGTGCCGCCATTGGACCGCTCATTGGTGGGGGATTGTTAGAATATTTCTGGTGGGGTTCAGTTTTCCTGATTAACGTCCCAATCATGCTGGTTGTCGCACCAATGTGCTATTTCTTATTGTCCCGAAAAGAAGCTATAACCCCTGGACATTGGGCATTTGGTCAAGCGCTATTGCTGATTGTCGGTTTGATTTCGTTTGTATATGCACTAAAAGCAGGCTTAGGCGGTAAACAGTCGTTGTTGATTGTCTTGCCTTTGGTCGTTTTATCTATCGGCTTATTAACCATATTTGTACGCAAACAGCTGAATTCTCCTCAGCCGATGCTAGATCTTTCGCTATTTTCACGTCCTGCTATTTTAGCCGGCATTATTATGGCAATGGTTGCTGCAGGCGCTTTGGCAGGGGTTGAGTTAACTTTGGCAATGGAGCTGCAATATGTCATTCGTTTAACACCGCTGCAAGCCGGTCTTTTTATGGTTCCGATTATGGTTGCGGCCGCTATTGGCGGGCCTATTGCTGGTTTTTTATCCAATAAATTTGGACTCCGTCTGGTTGCGACCATGTCATTAATATTGGCAGCAATTGCGTTGGTCAGTTTGAGTTATTCAGATTTTCATCATCCGGGAATCATCGTTCCCTTTATTTTAGCTTCGATTGGATTAACACTGAGTATTGGTTTAACAGCTTCATCCATTGCGATCATGGGCTCAGTACCTGCAGAAAAGGGCGGTGCGGCAGGTTCACTTGAAAGTACAGGTTATGAACTGGGTACAGGACTAGGTATTACTTTATTTGGTGTTTTCATGGCCTATATATTTGGCAGTCATCTTCAAGTGCCGTCAGATTTAACTGCTGTTTTAGCAGAAAAAGCCAGACT
>NZ_SGSW01000145.1:0-1274 GCF_004209125.1 Acinetobacter sp. WCHAc060033
TGATATACGCTGAATTATCAGGAGACTTTCCCTTGGGAGATTCTAGGCAGCCAACTTATAAAAGTCTTCGGCCATTTGATTTGGTGTCTTAAAACCCAAACCCTTTTGAATTCTTCGATGATTATAAAATAATTCAATGTATTTTATAATATCTGCTTTGGCTTCTTCTCTGGTTTGATAGTTGTAATGATGCACTAACTCATTTTTCAGTATTCCCCAAAAGCTTTCAATCGGTGCATTATCGTAACAGTCTCCGCGCTTGCTCATTGAACCTTGAAAACCATATTGCTCAAGTATATTTCGATATTCATGGCTGCAATATTGACTTCCTCTGTCTGAATGCACAATCAGTTCTTTGGTTGGTTTTTGATTGTGAATAGCCATATTTAGCGCATTACAAACAAGCTGTGCTGTCATGCGCTCATTTAAGCTATAGCCAACCACTTGTTTCGTGTAAAGGTCTTTTACCGCTGCTAAGTACAGCCATCCTTCAACAGTCCATATGTACGTAATATCACTTGACCATGCTTGATTTGGTCTAGTCATTGAGAATTGTTGCTCCAGCAGGTTTTCATAGATCGCTCGATTATGGTCACTATTCGTAGTCCTTTTAAAACGCTTGTGTCGCTTACAATACAGGTGGTTCAGCGCTTTTATCTGACGTACAGCGTACATACTCATTTTTATGCCCTGAGCTTGTAAGTATTTGGTTAATCGAATATAACCATAGCTCTGCCTTGTCTCCTCATGGGCTATTTTCACCAATATCGTCTGTTGATTTCGTTGAATCGTTCTTTTGCTCACGCCTCTCTTGAGCCAATCATAAAAACATGAAACTGAAACATGAAGTAATCGAGCCATTAAGGTAATTGGAAAAGAATATCTTTTTTGTTTCATATAGGCGTACCTTACTGACTTTCTTTGGCAAAGTACGCTGCTGCCTTTTTTAAAAATTCACGTTCCATTTCAGCTATTTTGAGCTGTTGTTTGAGTTTTTTATTTTCTTCGAGTAGAGCGTTTAGATCAGGTGAATACTGTTTTGTACCTGCTAAAGTTCCAGCCTTTGCTTTGGTATTCCAATTTGAAAGAGTTTGCATTGAAATGCTAAGTTGTCTAGCTGTTTCCGAGACATTGCCTTGATTGGCTTCAATTAATTTGATGGCTTCAGCTTTAAATTCTGTGGTGTAAGTCTTGTGTTTCTTGCTCATGGTAAACTCCTGATGAGTGTGTTTAGTTTACCAAGTTAAAACCTCCTGTTTTTTCAGCACACATCA
>NZ_SGSW01000146.1:0-1268 GCF_004209125.1 Acinetobacter sp. WCHAc060033
ATTGCATCGGTTGTGATCTCACTTTGGATACGTGCCATCATCTGCATAATTGATTCATCACCCTGTTTAAACCGATCTGATAAACGATTAGACATGATTAACCCAGTGATCTTGCTCGCCCTGTGCTGTAAATCGCCCATATTTGCGTTTTCAGGCTGTTTCACGATGTTGGTAGGGATTTCTACGGTTTTTTGCTTAGAAACGCCAGAATCGCTGTTTTTTGCCATTTTTGATGCTGTTTTGGGCTTGGCTGTGATGTAAACCGAGTGAATTGAGCGCCCTTTCTTTAAAAATTGAGTATCCGTGATGCTTAAATCGGTTTGTTCGTGGATTTCTTTGAGTGCTGGTTCAATCACACGAACTCTTAAATCCTTAGTGTTTTTATATTCCCCATCAGAAAAACAAAACATTGAACGGATCTCCGCAAGTGTCAGTTCAACGTAGAACTCCTTGCCTTTCCCTAGGTTCTGTTTTTGCTTGAGAAATTCATAAAAACGCAAGGAATGAACGCACTTAAATCGCTGAATATTCTTATTTTCATATTGCGTGAAGTAGCCTTGCAATTGAAGCAGATAAGGCTTTAAGTCGGGGTGAAAATCGACAAGTAATGTCCCTCGATTGCTGTTGTAGCGTACCGATGAAAACCAATTCAGTGCTATGCCCTCGATTTCATCACCAATGATGATTGGTTGTTTATTTAACTCTAGGGCTGATTTTTTGATGTAGCGATACGCATTTTTAGTGTCGATACCGTGATTTTCGGCAATGCTACGAACATTCACCTCGTATTTTTTAAAGTCGGTATCTTCAATGTGGATTTGGGAAATCACGTTATGCAAAACGTATTGCTGAATGATCGTTAGTCGATATTTTGCTGTTATCAGGTCATTTGATTTTTTGACAATCTGGTTTGTTTCTTTCATGACAAAACCTAGTTGGATTTTGAGCAAGTATCACACAAATAGGACAATAATAGAAGTGTCCTATTTTGGTGATATTTGTCCCATTTGACCGTTATTTTCTCCTATTTGACCGTTATTTTGTCCCATTTGACCGTTATTTTGTCCCATTTACCTTCCTGAAAGCCTTACACAGCAAGGCTTTCACCCCTCCTAAAAAAAGAAAAAAAGAAAAAAAGAAAAAAAGAAAAGCGGTTTTTACACGAAAAACAGCCCTATGCCCTCGCTAAAGCTCGGACGTTTTAACCTCGCTAAAGCTCGGTTGAGGGGCTGTTTTTTTCAAATGGAGATTTAGAACCAAAAGCAGAA
>NZ_SGSW01000147.1:0-1254 GCF_004209125.1 Acinetobacter sp. WCHAc060033
AAGCTCAATCAAGATGGTGTCTCAGGTATGGCACATGCCAGTCGTGGTCAACCTGGCCATCGTCGCCATGATGACTTGTTAAAATCAAAGTGCCTTTCCATTATTGCTGAACATTTACTGGGCTTTGGACCCACCTTGGCGCATGAGAAGCTCAACAGCATGTTTGACCTGAATATCCCGGTAGAAACGCTTCGGCGCTGGATGACGGCCAATGACCTGTGGATTCCGCGATCCAAGCGCCTGAAGCGTCCATATCAGCCACGTTATAACCGGGATTGCTTCGGTGAACTGATCCAAATTGATGGCTCATATCATGACTGGTTTGAAGGTCGAGCTGCAAAATGCTGCTTGTTGGTTTATATCGATGATGCCACTGGAAAGCTGTTGCATCTGCGCTTTTGTGAGGCTGAAACGACCTTTGACTACATGCTTTCAACCCGAGCCTACATTGAACAATACGGCAAACCTCTAGCCTTTTATAGTGACAAGCATTCGGTATTCAGAGTTAATCAGAAATCCAGGCAAGACAGCCAGATTACGCAATTTGGGCGGATTCTGAATAATTTGAACATCGATATTATCTTTGCCAACTCACCCCAAGCCAAAGGTCGTGTGGAACGTGCCAACAGAACCCTTCAGGACCGTCTGATCAAAGAGATGCGCCTGGAAGGCATCGGTTCGATTGCAGAGGCCAATATATGGTTACCCTGCTTTATTGAGCAGTTCAATCAGAAGTTCGCCAAATGTGCGCGAAACTCAAAGAACCTGCATCGGCCATTAAGCGAATCTGATCTTGAACTGGATGATATTTTTACCTGGCAGGAACCGCGTAAGGTCACCAAGAATCTGACTCTGACCTATGACAAGTGTATTTATATGCTTGAACCGACAGAGCTGAATCATAAGCTTGCTGGGCAATACATTTCATTTCTGGAGTACCCGGATGGTACTGTGGCAATCATGCATGAAGGACGGAAGATCAACTATAGCGTCTTCAATAAACTGGCTGGACTACAGCAGAATGAAGTGGTTGAGAATAAAAGATTAGGTTCGGTCCTGGCCCATATCCAGCAGCAACATGAGGAATTGGAGAAACAGAATAAACGTTCCCGTCTCAAGAAAAGTATGCCGAGTCGTAAAGCTCAGAAAGTTGTTATTGAACAAAGAAATTTAAATCCTGTGCTTGACTCTTGTAGTTAAAAACAGGACATTTTAAATGGTTTATCGCATAGACATTTTAATTGGTGAATAACA
>NZ_SGSW01000148.1:0-1251 GCF_004209125.1 Acinetobacter sp. WCHAc060033
AAACTCGTCCACTTCCGTCAAGATATTGAATAGATCGCAGAAACATATTTGATTAAAAGTAGTCTTGCCTCAGACACGTTGCGGATGACGTTATCGCGTATCCTATTTTATCGAGAAGCAGGAATATTTTTATGTTACTGCGTAACATCAGTAACTAATTTCTTTTCATCAGCCTGATATATTTTTAAATCTATTGATCCATTTAAATGCTTACCACTTTTCAATCCAAGGACGTAAATCCAATTCATGTGTCCAAGCATCACGAGGTTGCTGTGCAATATGCCAATAATTTTCCGCAATATGCTCAGGATTTAAAATACCATCCTGATCTTTCTTTTCATATAAATGCGGAAACGTATTTTTAATAAAATCAGTATCAATCGCACCATCCACCACCACATGCGCCACATGAATATTTTGCGGACCAAGCTCACGTGCCATACTTTGCGCCAAAGCACGAAGCGCATGTTTCGCCCCTGCAAATGCCGCAAAATAAGCAGATCCACGCATACCGGCTGTTGCACCTGTAAAAATGATTGTACCTCGTTGACGAGTCACCATTCGTTTAGCCACTTCACGTCCAACAAGGAATGCCGCAAAACACGCCATTTCCCAAATCTTAAAATATTTACGTGCTGTTTCTTCTAAAATACTACACGGTACATTCGCACCGATATTAAAAACTAAAACATCAATTTCACCAATATTCGCTTCAATCTCTTCAATCAGTTGAATAACCTCTTCCTCCTTACGTGCATCGGATGCAAAACCATAAGCGACACCGCCAAAGCCTTCTATTTCTTGAATCAAAGGCTGTAACTTATCCGCATTACGGCGTGTCATACAGCTAATATATCCACCTTGTGCAAAACGTTTTGCAATTGCACCACCTGTGGCATCCCCCGCACCAATCACGAGTGCCACTTTATTTCCCTGCTGTTTTAATTCATTCATTATTTTGCTCACTTTAAACGAACAATGCGTTCGTTAAATTATTTATTCATAAAATAACGATCGTTATCATAACGATTACTATGTTATAGTTTTTCATGAGCGTCAAGATCAATTTTCAACCATAAAATTGGATTAGTTCTAAACCGTATACTTATTCATTAGTCTTAAAGTTGCACTTTTAATCACTATGAAAGTTGATACGCGAAAACGTCATCCGCAGCTGTTTGAGGCAGGACTAATTATGATTGGAAATGTTTCTGCGAATAATTAAATAATTTGACGGAAGTAGACGAGTTC
>NZ_SGSW01000149.1:0-1189 GCF_004209125.1 Acinetobacter sp. WCHAc060033
TTCATCGCATATTCCCAAAGCCGATCAACTTGCTCATCACTAAAGCCAAGCGCACTTTGCATAGCCACAATACTGTCATCAGTTCGCACAAAACTCGTAGCTTCTTTAAAGCCCAGCAGTGCTAGTTCTCGCTTCATTTCATCTTCAATTGTGAGAATTTGAGCTTCTATATCGCTTGATTTAAATCCATTTTCTAATAAGCAACGCAAAAATTGGTAGCGTGTGAGCGATGGGAGCCTTGATAGATAATATTCTCGTTTTTCATCTTCAGTACGATCGTCAACCCATGCACCTTTGATCCATTTATGAAATGCTGAAGGTTTTTTTTCTGACGTAGTTAAATCTGAAAAAATATAACAACCTTCATTTAATTTACTAAGTAAATCTGTGTGTTGTTGCTCATCAATCTCTATCAAATCCGATGGCGGATCAGAATAATTTAGATCTGAATCGTAAAATGCTTGATCTTTTTCACTAAAATTTATCATATTAATAACCTATTGCTCTCCACATCGTTCCGCCAAGAGAACCAACAGAACTAGAGTTAAAGCGTTGATGATCTACAACAAATGATGATCGAGTAATAGTTCCTTCGAGAACTAGAGCACCACCATCTGCATCTGCTACAGAAACTGTGCTGTATTTTCGCATACGACTTACTTGAATATTTGAGCATTGATTTGGAAAAGTAATCGGGAAGTTTACCGTGTAAATTTGTTCATCTGCACCACCTGCAATATATCCCCACTGCTCTACACGTCCATCAGGATGAATAATATAACCGTTCTCATTTAAATTCCTTGCGCTGTTATATGTTGTATTAATAACAATGTTGCCAGAACCATCAAAGCTCGCACTTCCAAAAACAGCACCTAAAAGCTCTATCTTGCGCGGCGTGGCGAGTGCTTGGGCTTTACCATCTTTACGACCCGTTCCGCCACTCGATACGGGCAATGCTGAATCAAACTCAGGGTTAACACTCCAAATGCCCCAACTTTTATCAGTAATTACAATTCGAGAATCGGTTGTAGGTGCATATAAAGAAGTTACAGACGGGTCTTGAGCAAATCTATTTATCTTTAAATTTACTTTTGCTGATTCAACAGATGTCGCTCCTGTTCCACCATAATTTACAGGCAAAGCAGGGTCAAAGTTAGTCGCAGAACTATTCCTGTAAACACCCCATCCC
>NZ_SGSW01000015.1:0-100430 GCF_004209125.1 Acinetobacter sp. WCHAc060033
GGCTTGCCAGCGTTGTACATGAACGGCTGTCGGTTGTAGGCTACGTTGTCCGATAAAGCTGGTGATGCTGTCTTGTTTTTCTGTGGCACTGCTACGGTGGTAACGAATATTTCTGCGATCTAGTGCTTTGTATTGGCTATTGTCATCAATTAACCGAAGTTTCTGTGCTTGGATTTGTGTTGCTGAGTTTGGTACTTGTAGTTGTGCTTCATCAATCAGCCAGTTAATGCCTTCACTTCGCATCAAACGAGTCAGAAAGTCGTAATCACTTTCGTTACTTTGCATGATGAATGGACGAATGTCATAGTCTTGTTTGAGTCCGCTTTTATCTAAAGTTAAGCTTGAAGCGAATAAAGGGCTTTTGTCTTGCCATTCTTTAAAGATGGTTTCGATGACTTCAACTGCCGATTTGTTCATGAATACACGGCTGTTTCGGCGTTTGTGCCACAGTGAAGTTGCATCTTGTAATTTGAGTTTGTAAATCGTCAGTGAACCGTCACTTTGTCCTTGGGCAGCTTCGGTGATGATCCCTGTAGTACGGAACAGTTGTCCTGCATCAGTCACTTGGTCGATGGCAACTTGTGTACCAATGAATTGTTTTAATGGAATGGTGGCTGATGTTGAAAGGCAAATCAATTCAGCAGACACGCCTTGGTTCAACGCATGTTGTCCATCAATACGTTGTAAGTAGACGTGTTGGTTTAAATCTGTATTTGTAAATTGGATATGAATGGCACGTTTTTGGGCGGTGAGTCCAAGCTGATCCAATATTTTAGAAATTATTTCCATATATTTTTTAATATTATGTATTTTTTATTAATTCTATATTAAGAAAAAATAATGAAAAGCTTTATCACATTTTTTAACAATTATTCAAACAAACTAAATATCGAAAAATATCAGCGATAACATCAATAAATGTTAATCAAGCTAATTTATTCTTTTCTAAATACTGATAAAAAGCAGTTGTCATCATCGGTTTCACTTGTCGTGCGCTAATCACTTCTTTGCACTCTGAACATATCAGTGTCGGTGTAAACTGATGCCCACAACTTTTATGTTCATAAACTACGGGCGCACCTAAACCTTCATCCATCCATTTATCTGCCCAAGTGGTCATGGTCAATAGGATAGGATATAGATCTAATCCTTTTTCAGTTAAGCGATATTCAAAACGTTCTTGGCGGTCAATATAAGGAACTTTTACCAAAATTTCTTGTTCAACCAAACGTTTTAAACGCTCAGACAAAACATGCCGAGTAACGCCTAAATTCTCTTGAAAATCGTCAAAACGACGGATTCCCATAAATGAATTGCGTAGAATAAGCATCGTCCAACGATCGCCTAGAACAGATAATGTTCGCGCAATTGAACACGGTTGTTTGCCTATTTCTTCCCACTTCATACATTCATCCGACTAAAAATTTAAATTTTATTAAAATAAATTCAAGCTTATAAATATAGTATAAATCTTACAATTAAACATCTAATCTTTGTATTTGAATATCATTCAGTCTCGATTGAATCATACAATAGACTTTTTGCGAAAGTTTGTTTCGGCAATATCTGAATACATAGTGAATATTCCCCCTCCTTTCAAAAGGAGAAACATCGTTCCGCAAGAGGGTGAGGTTTTTTATTTAAAAGCCCTCTTCCTAGCCTTCTCCCTGAGCCATATATGGCGCAAGAGAAGGAACTCCCGATATCCATTTGAATATGTCTTGAATCTAAAACTTGAACATTTTATGACTTACGAAAGAGGTTTGATATGCTCTTAAATTTACATTAAGGTGTAAAAAAGCCCTCCTCAAAGGGCTTTCATACAAAATTCACAATCTATTTATTAAGTAGTTTATCAATCACACCAAACTTCTTAAACAAACTTGCTCGGCGTTTTGGATAAATATTGGCCTTATTCAAATCACCTTTATAATGCTCAAAAACACGTTTATCCATGATTTTAAACCACCATTCAGGAATCATGGCTGGCAATAGCATGCTCGCATAACCACTTGGCAAATCAGGCGCCTCATCAAAATGACGCAATGCTTGGAACGGACGTGTCGGATAGGCATGATGATCGGAATGACGTTGTAATTGATATAAGAATAAATTGGTCACAATATTGTTATTATTCCAACTATGTTCTGGCATGGTGCGTTCATATTTGCCATTTTCATCTTTTTGGCGTAACAAACCATAGTGTTCGATATAGTTAATAATTTCAAATAAACCAATACTATAAGCCGATTGCGTGACTAAATAAGGAAGAATCCCTTTGCCAAACAAACCCACCATTGTCGAATGGAATGTACCTGTCATTGCCCAGCCTTGTAACAGTTCATTTTCCTTCGTCCAAAAACCTAAACCCTTACGTTTTAAACGATTACGCTCAATTTCAATGGCTGATTTAAATGAGCCAATCACGGTACGTGGTAAAAACTCATAAAAAGTTTCACCCATTTGTGATGAAGCTGGATCTTCTGGTGTCGCAGCACGTTTGTGGTGCCCATAAGGATGTTCAATACGGAAATGGTTATAACCTGATGGAACCAATGCCAAATGCGAAAGTATATGATCTATACGTGCCGACTTATGACTCAATTCATGGGCGGTATTGATCGCAATCCCGTTGATTGCGCCCATTGAAATACCCAATAAAACCTTATCCAGTAATGACGTTGTTTTACGACTGGTTAAGTAGCATGCATAAACATTAGCAATGTATTGTAGTGGAATAAATGTTTTGACTAAACGTGAATAATACGGATCTTGTTCAAGCAGTTTCACATCTTCCGCAGTTGGATTATTTTTGTCTTTACCCACAATACTATCAATGGTTGGGATAATCACATGCAGAACCAATGGCCCACCTAAAGCAAAAACTTTTTTTAATGGTTTTGGTGAAAATTGATAACCCGCCAAAATCCCAATACCAATCACAGGTAATGCAGGGCTAATCATCCACAAATAACGTTTTTTATCGAGTGCTAAACCTGATTTTGGTTGAAGCTCTTGCAGTTGTTGTTCTGTTAATTGGACTGGAGCATTCATTACTATATCTTCCCTATCTTTCTCATTCACTATATATTTCAATAAATACAGTGCTAAAAACAGTTGTAAGCGTCCAAAAAACCTATGAAAAAGTCTTTGGCACGTTCAACCTAGAGATTGTCCTGTGCGCACATGTTTTAATGCAGTGAATTATTTTTAATATTTAAAACTTGGAATTTTTTGATCAGCCTATGGATGCTCTCAGCAAAATTTTTGATGATATTCATCTCAACCATTCAGAATATATTTATTTGCAAGCGCAAGGTGATTGGTCATTTCAAAGCCCTGCACAGGATTCTGTGATCGCACACATAGTGTTGTATGGTGATGCTTATTTAGAAATCACACCTCAAATGCGGGTTGAACTGCATACTGGCGATATGTTTTTAATTCCTGCTGGGATCGCGCATAGTGTAAAAAATCATCCAAATACACAACTGGTTGAAAGTTTAAATATTGCCCCGTTATTTGATGGGCTTCGTCAAGATGCGATTGAATTTGGTCACAGTCGTTTGAATGGAGACAATCAAAAAACTTTAATTTTATCGGTTCGTTGCCAAATGAATGCCATTATGGCTCGCCCGTTGATTAATGCACTCCCACCATATTTACATCTTCAAAATGCCTTGAGTGATGATGCACCTGAATGGCTCAGAATCGGCTTATATTTTGTTTCTGCTGAAACACGCCGTAGCATGGCTGGAAAAAATAAAATTATGGATCATGTCGTTAGCATCCTGATGATCGAATGTGTGCGTGATTATATTGAACAAATGCAGCATCAAAATAATTGGCTCAATGCCTTGATTCATCCTGAGTTGTCTAATGCTTTAGCTGCCATTCACAGTCGTCCCGAACATAACTGGACAGTTGAAAGTTTGGCAGAAACCTGTTGTATGTCGAGATCTAAGTTTGCCAATTTATTTAATCAAATTATTGGCGAAACACCTTTGGCATATCTGCAACAACATCGTTTACGTTTAGCGAGCCAATTATTGAAACAAGGACAACTCTCTATTCAACAAATCGCACATCAAGTTGGATATTCTTCTGAAACTGCATTTAGCCAAGCTTTTAAAAAGCAATTTGAACTTAGTCCAAGTCAATATCGTAATCAAAAATAATCGTTTTAGATAATTTTTTAAGTCGTTAAGTTAATTATGGAATGCTTAGGCTATTTTCAATAAATATATAATCAACAGCATCAATCACTGAAAGTTAATGAATACAATAACCACAGACCTAAAAAAAGCGCCGAAGCGCTTTTTTTATTGTTCAAATATTATTTAATTTTTGCATGATTCTTTAAGTAACGAGAGTAATCATCTAACAATTGCTCACCACGGAACTTTTGATACATTTGAGTTAATTGCTGCACTTCTGCAGGATTCATTTGATCAATTGCAGTGTGTTTTACATTCGAAACCGCCACAACAACCAATTCATTTGGTAGTTTTGCTGTAGTTACAGACCACATACCAGCTTTAGGTGCGGGTTGGCTAAATGCAGCACGTTCAATTTCACGTTTCAAACCTTGTGAACGGGTAAAAATACCAGCATGTACAAAATTGTATTGATACTTTGTCGTTACTTGTTGTGCAGGAAGCTTTTTAAAATCTGCAATCATCGCATTTAATTTAGCATGTGCAGCATCAAATGCTTTTTGCTCAATCAGCAGTGCTTTAACACGTGGCGTTGCTTGAGCTAAAGGCAATGCACCAGCAGCATGGTATTTACGTGCTTTAATCCAAACCGTATCACCATTGGCAGTTTGGATACTACTTGAAGCTGTAGTATTGCCATTCTTCACATCTTCACTGAACAGTTTAGATTTTACCGCTGGATCAGCTAAAACAGCATTCGTAGTTGCTAAAGTAACACCGTTGGCTGATTGAACTTGAACAGTTTTAACCGCTTCAGATACGACATCTAAAGCATCACTACTCACCACTTGTTCATTCAAACTGTTTACAGTATCTGAGAAATAATTTGCTGATTTATTCTTCAATACTTCCGCAGTTAATTCTGCTTTTTTCGCTTCAAATGAAGGGACATCTGCTGATGCAGTATGTACTTCAATCAAATGATAACCAAACTGAGTTTTAACTGGTTTAGAAACTTGACCATTTGGCGTAGAAGTCACTGCTTTATCAAAGTCCGCACCAAATACACCAGGTGCATAAGCAGCAAGTGCACCACCTTTGGTTTTTGAATCTGGGTCTTCAGAATATTGTGCCGCAGCTTGAGCAAAAGAAGTACCTGCTTGAATTTTTGCATAGACTTCATTTGCAAGTGTAGCTGCTTGCTCAGGACTACGAGTATCCGTCGTAATCATAATATGCTTCACTTCACGCTTCGCATCCTGATTTTGCTTTTCTACAAATTGATCATAAGCTTGTTTCAATTCTGCATCAGTTGCAGCAGCATTTGGCTGTGTCAATGTTGTAGGGCTTAAAACCACATAATCTACATCAACTGAAGCAACCTGCTTAAACTTATTTTGATGCTTATTATAATAGTCCGCAATTTCCTGATTGCTGACTTTTACATTTGCTTTATAGTCATCCAGTTTTACACTCGACAAAAATAGTTCACGTTGTTCAGACTGCAAATTCGCAATTTGTTGAATATCAGTTTTACTGACCAATGCATAATCAGTAAATGTACTCATCAACATCTTTAACGCATGATCTTGACGTAAGTTCGCAATCAAACTTTGACTGGTCATCCCTTGTGAACGCAAATAGTTCGCATATAAAGCTTGAGAAAATTGACCATTTTCTTGCAAGCTTGGTTGTTGCGCGATCATTTGTTCAATTTGTGCATCACTCAGTGAAATACCCAGTTTATCCGCTTGCTGGATTAAAAGTGCACGAGCAACTAAATTATCAAGCACAGCATTTTGAATAAAAGATTGATTCAATAAAGATTCATCACCATTCACACTTTGTAGCAACTGATCTTTATAAGCTTTTGTCTGCGCTTCTAAATCTTTTTTCGAAATATCTTGACCATTAACAGTTTTAGCTACGTCTTCTTTTTGCCCACCACTGAAGTAACCTTCAATACCAACTACAGCAAATGGCGCTAAAAATAACACAAGGAGAACTTTACCAAACCAGCCCCTTATGAGAGTGCGAAACGATTCCATGAGTATTCCAATATTTTATTTCGTAAGGATTCTAACTGAAATTGAGATGTGAATGAATGAGCAATCAATGATAAATTGATTTATTTGATAAAATTTAACGTCTAACTCATTTTTTTAATTTATTTTTATAAAAAACGCGCCACTTGGGCGCGCAATTTATTCAGCTCAGATTATGCAACTGAGTCTTTCAAACCTTTACCAGCTTTAAAGCTAGGAACTTTACTTGCTTTAATTTGAAGTTCTTCACCAGTTTTAGGGTTACGACCTGTACGTGCTGCACGATCTTTAACACTAAAAGTACCAAAGCCAACTAAAGTAACCGTATCACCTTTTTTAAGTGCTTCACCAATTGAAGCAATAGTCGCATCTAAAGCTTTACCAGCATCAGATTTTGACAATCCCCCTTTTTCTGCAATCGCATCGATTAATTCTGATTTATTCATGAAGATTACGTCCTCTTATATCGTTTGTTTAAGTTCCAAGGCTGTAGATCAAAGGCCATGACGACTTTATAGCAATGCTTTGGGGGGAAACGCAAGACTTCAAACACGCTTTTCTTTAAAAAAACGACTAAAAAATACGTTTTTTTTAGGTTTTGCATTCATTCGATCTATTTTTTTAACAATTGCTCACGTAAGTTCTGATTCTCTTCAGCAAGTGCATCTACCTTATTGTGTAACTGTAAAATAAGGCTTTCAAGATGCTGTAAATCTTTTGCTGTGACTAAACCAATACGGTTTAATGAATGATTTACACTCTGATCAATTAACTTTTCAACTTTATCTTTTGTTTCAGTCACAGATTCTTTGGTTTTCTCTGTCACCTTAGTCACTGTTTGATCCGTCACCTCAACAGTTTTTGACTCTAACTCTTCGCCCACCTTAACCAAGGAGTCAAAAAGTTTATTTCCCTCTTCTTCTGCTCTTGAAAATGCGCCTAAACCTGCAAGCCAGATTTGTTTGGTATATTTTCTAAAATCCAATGCTGACTTGCGCTGCGCACGCGATTTATTCTCAAGTGTCCCTGACTCATTTTTTAATTCTTGATCCACTTCAACACTATCCTGTTGTTCCAGACTATTCTTTTTCATAACTCACCCAACTCCCGAACTTCAGTCTCAAATGGCCTTTTATGACCAAATTATGTAGAAAATATATCTATAATATCAAATAAAACTATTGAACCTTTTGCTAAACTGTTCTACAAAGCAAAGTAATTATTAATTGTTAAAGCATATTTCTCAATTTTAATTTGGTGTATTTACACACCTCTGTTTGATTTATGGATTTTTATGCTAATTTTGTGATTTAATTCACACTTATTGCATTGAGATTGGATTCTCAAATTTTGTACAGGAATTTTTTATGAGCGAATCGCAACAAAAACAAGGTCAAACTCGTTTGTTGCTCAACATAGTCATGATTATCTTGGAGACAATTTATTCATTTATACTTAAGCATGACCGCGTTGTTCGTTTGCAAGCCAAAAAGTTTGTAGCTCAACAAATTACGATTAAAATAAATAGTTATATCCCGTATTTTGACTTCTATGTACAATTTACTGATCGTGGAATCCTATTTGATCTTCAAGCACCAGAAAAAGAAGTTGATCTTACTGTTGGAAGTACATTATTAGATCTAGTTCAAATTTTCGTATTTGCCAATCGTCGCAGTATGAAAAAGATGCGTCTTGAAGGCAATGATGTTGTTAAAGAACAGTTTCGTGACCTTATCATCCATTTAACTGCACCTAAACTTCTCTCTGATTGGAAGCAATGGCTTACCAATCCCGATGATGATAATCAGACTAAAGCATCTAAAAAACGCATCGCCCCTTTACTTGAAAAAATTGACGTACAACGATCAAAAATCAATAGTTTACAAGTCGAAGTGAAGCAATATCAAAATCGCGTAAAACGCATGCAACAGCATCAGCAACGTCTCTATACTGCTTTAGGCGTATTGGGCTTCCTATTTGTAGCATTAGTCGTGTATAATTTGTGGCAAATATTTATTTAAAACCGAAATAAATACTTCATTATTCATATAATTATTATTCTAGAAACAAATTCTGACTAATTTAGTCAGAATTAAATTCAAAAATACTTGACTAATTTAGTCAGAATTCATAAAATTCATACATCTAATCTAAAACATGTGTATCGAATCATGCGCCTAACTACTCGCGGTCGCTACGCAGTGACTGCACTACTCGACTTAGCATTGCAGCCAGCTGAACAAACGATTACGCTTGCAGAAATTGCAGCTCGCCAAACAATTTCCGTTGCTTATCTTGAACAATTATTCGCAAAATTAAAGCGTCATGGTTTAGTTTCAAGTGTTCGTGGCGCAAATGGTGGCTATCATTTAGCGCGTCATGCTGAAGAAATTACTGTCTTAGAAATTATTGAAGCTGTAAATGAAACTGTAGATGCTACACGTTGTGACCATAAAGGTAACTGCCAAAATGGTGCAATGTGTTTGACTCACGATTTATGGCAAGAACTCTCCCTCCATATTGCCGATTATTTAGCTAAAATCACACTTGCTGACCTTGTAGCTCGTGACAACGTGCAAACCGTTGCTGTTCGCCAAAATTCAGCTCCACTTGATTCAGCCCTTTTATCGGTTACAGGTATTTGACATGAAACGTCCGATTTATCTTGACTATGCAGCAACTACGCCTGTTGATCCTCAAGTAGCAGAACGCATGATGGAGTGTTTAACCTTTGATGGTACATTCGGTAATGCTGCTTCTCGCTCACATGCTTATGGATGGCAAGCTGAAGAAAAAGTTGAATATGCACGTGAACAAGTCGCTAATTTAATTAAAGCTGATCCACGCGAAATCGTATGGACTTCTGGTGCAACTGAATCTGACAACCTTGCACTTAAAGGTATTGCTCAATTCTATGCATCTAAAGGCAAACACATCATCACAAGTAAAATTGAACATAAAGCAATTTTAGATACGTGTCGTGAATTAGAAGAAGAAGGTTTTGAGATCACTTATCTTGAACCTGAACCTAAAACAGGTTTGATTACGCCTGAAATGGTTCAAGCTACCCTTCGCCCAGATACGATTCTTGTTTCACTGATGATGGTGAACAACGAAATCGGTACAGTCACTGATGTTGCTGCGATTGGCGAACTTACTCGCGCCAATAAAACATATTTCCACGTAGATGCTGCACAAGCTGCAGGTAAAGTTGAAATCGACCTTTCTACAATGAAAGTAGATTTGATGAGCTTCTCTGGTCATAAAGTCTATGGTCCTAAAGGCATCGGCGCACTTTATGTTCGTCGTCAACCACGTGTGCGTATCAAAGCACAAATGCATGGTGGTGGCCATGAACGTGGTATGCGCTCGGGTACACTTGCGACTCACCAAATTGTTGGTATGGGTGAAGCATTTGAACTTGCAGGTAAATCTTTACAAGCTGAACAAGCACGTTTACGTGTACTTCGTGACAAACTTTGGAATGGCTTACAAGATTTAGAACAAGTGTTCTTAAATGGTCACCCTGTTTACAATGTTGCCAACTACCTAAACGTAAGCTTCAACTTTGTTGAAGGTGAATCATTGATGATGGCATTGAAAGATGCTGCGGTATCATCTGGTTCAGCATGTACTTCTGCAACATTAGAACCTTCTTATGTACTTCGTGCATTAGGTCTTTCTGATGAGTTAGCACATAGTTCTATCCGTTTCAGTTTCGGTCATTACACCACTGAAGAAGACATTGACCACGTGATCGAAATTACCAAAGCTGCGGTAGAAAAGTTACGTGAACTTTCTCCACTTTGGGACATGTACAAAGAAGGTATCGACTTAAATTCAGTAGAATGGGCTGAACATTAAGTTTCCGGATTTAAATAAAATTCAAACACGGCATTTTATTGAAAATCAGTAAAATGCCACCATATTAGACTGTAGCAATACAATATTATCAACGCTGACCCCGAGGTTTGGAGAAGCATCATGGCTTATAGTGAAAAAGTAATTGATCATTACGAAAATCCTCGTAATGTTGGTGTTTTGGATAAAAATGCAGAAAACGTTGGTACAGGTATGGTCGGTGCACCAGCTTGTGGCGATGTTATGCGTTTACAAATTCAAGTCGATGACAACGGTGTAATTGAAGAAGCACGCTTCAAAACTTATGGCTGTGGCTCTGCAATTGCTTCAAGTTCATTGGTAACAGAATGGTTAAAAGGTAAAACTTTAGACGAAGCTCAAGCGATCAAAAATATCGACATCGCAACTGAACTTGCGCTTCCACCTGTTAAAGTACACTGTTCTGTACTTGCAGAAGACGCAATCAAAGCTGCTGTTGAAGATTATCGTAGCAAGAAAACTAAAGCCTAATATCTGTTGAACCCTTTTACAGATAATTTTTTATCGGAGTTTTCATGATCAATCTAACTGAAACTGCTGCAACTCATATCAGCAATTACTTAAAGAATCGCGGTAAGGGTGAAGGTATTCGTCTTGGTGTGAAAACTTCAGGCTGTTCTGGCTTGGCTTATGTACTTGAGTTCGTCGATGATATCGATGCACATGACCAAATGTTTGAACAGTTTGGCGTTAAAGTTTTTGTAGATCCAAAAAGTTTGGTTTATCTCGATGGCATGGAAATGGACTATGTGAAAAATGGTCTCAATGAAGGCTTCGAGTTTAATAACCCAAATAAAAAAGGTGAATGTGGTTGCGGTGAATCTTTCACTGTTTAACCTTGGTTGTATTATTTTTTATGTATAATACGCCCTGCACTTTTTGACAATAAAACAGTGTTTTGCACTGTTTTATTCATATTTGTTTCATGCAAATTTAATTTATGACGATAACATCAAGAACATATTGTTTTGTCATTTTAAATTTGCGATAAACCATCAACGTGGATGAATGCCGATGAATCATTTTGAGTTATTCGATCTCCCTGAAGCACTCGATATTGATTTAGCAACTTTAAAAGCTAATTTTCTAACACTACAACAACAGTATCATCCCGATAAAGCGGATGATAAAGACCAAGCCTTGATTAAGTCGAGCGAGATTAATCAAGCTTATAAAGCTTTGTCGAATGTTGATAGTCGTGCTGCTTATTTACTCTCTCTTAAAAAGCAAGATCACCATCTCGACCAATCCATCAGTGATTTTGAGTTTTTACAATCTGCGCTAGAAATCCGTGAACAATTGGATGAAGCGACAAATACTGATCAATTGCATTCACTTAAAAAAGAAGTTCAACAATGGATTGATGGTCTTGTACGTGAATTCAAAATTGATTTTGATGACGAAGATTGGGCTGAAGCACGAGATACGGTGCGTAAATTACGCTTTTTCCAAAAAGTCATGAATGACATCGATAAAGCAGAAGATCAGCTTTTAGATGATGAAGATTTTAGCTTAGATGATGATTTTTAATTAATTCTTTAAAAATTATTATTGTTCAATAGAAATATGTTTTTGCTTTTAGATTTTATTTTAAGGATGTAACACATGGCACTCTTGCAAATTGCTGAACCAGGACAATCAAGTGCGCCACATGAACACCGTATTGCCATTGGTATAGATTTAGGTACAACGCATTCGCTTGTCGCTACAGTATTGTCAGGTAAAGCCAAAGTGCTGAATGATGAACAAGGTCGCGTGTTACTTCCTTCGATTGCACATTATTCTAAAAATTCAACAGAATATGGTGATGCTGCCAAGCCTTTTATCACCACTGATCCTAAAAACACCATTGTTTCGGTTAAGCGTTTTATGGGACGCTCAAAGGCAGATATTAAATTTCAACATCCTTATACCTTAGTCGGTGCGGATAATGAAATGCCTGCATTTGAAACCAATCAAGGGCGTAAAACGCCAGTCGAAATTTCAGCAGAAATCTTAAAACAACTCAAAGATCGTGCTGAACAAAGCTTAAATAATCCTGTTAATGGTGCGGTAATTACCGTTCCTGCTTATTTCGATGAAGCACAACGTCAAGCAACGCGTGATGCAGCTGAACTTGCAGGTTTAAATGTTTTAAGACTCTTAAATGAACCCACTGCTGCTGCTGTTGCTTATGGTTTAGACCAAGATACAAATCTAAGTGCAGATCACAACTATGTCATCTATGATTTAGGTGGTGGTACTTTCGACGTTTCAATTTTACGTTTTTCTCAAGGTGTGTTTGAAGTTTTAGCCACTGGCGGTCATACCGCGCTGGGTGGTGATGACTTAGATCGCTTGATTGTTAAATGGGCAAAAAAACAACTCAACATCGAAACTTTAGATGATGCTGAATATGCACATTTCATTGTTTCAGCACGTAAAGCCAAAGAAGCACTAAGTGATGCAGAATCTGTTGATATTAAAGTATTAACCCATCATTTAACTTTAGATCGTGCAACATTTGAAGACATTATCAAGGTTGCTTTAGACAAAACAATTAGCGTCTGTAAACGTGTTTTACGTGATGCAAAACTTGAACTTGATGATATTCAAAATGTCGTTTTAGTCGGTGGCTCAACACGTTCTTATGCAGTACAAAAAGCAGTTCAAGACGTATTTAATCAAGAACCGCTCTGCACCATTAACCCAGATGAAGTCGTTGCAATTGGTGCTTCGATTACAGCGAATCAACTGATTGGCAATTCTAAAGACGGTTCACTGCTTTTAGACGTTACCCCGCTATCTCTTGGCTTAGAAACTATGGGTGGCTTAGTTGAACGCTTAATCTCACGTAACACAGCAATTCCTGTTGCACGTCGCCAAGAATTTACCACCTATCAAGATGGTCAAACTGCCATGCTGATCCATGTAGTCCAAGGCGAACGTGATTTAGTTGAACATTGTCGTAGTTTAGGTCGTTTCGTACTGCGTGGTATTCCACCAATGACTGCGGGTCAAGCACGTATTGAAGTGACTTTCCAAGTCGATGCTGATGGTCTCCTCACTGTTGCAGCCAAAGAAACGACTTCTGGTGTCCATGCGCAAATCGACATTAAGCCCTCTTATGGCTTGTCAGAACAAGACACTGAACGTTTGTTACTTGATGGTTATAAATTTGCTGAAGAAGACAAAAACCTTCGTCATTTAAATGAAACCAAAGTTGAAGCTCGCCGTGAACTCGAAGCCCTCGAACAAGCGCTGAAAGTCGATGCTAGATTACTCAGTCCTGAACAATTAACTGGACTTAATCAAGCAGCAGCAGAGCTTAAATCGCAACTCGAAACTGATGATATCAAAGCCATTGAACATGCTGTTGAGCACCTTAAAACTCACAGTGATGCTTTTGCTGCTGAACGTATGAATCAACATATTGATCATGCGCTCAAAGGCACTAAACTCGATGACTGGTCAAACTCAAACTAATTTATAGGTAAAGACTATGCCACGTATTAAAGTACTACCTCATGCAACAATTTGTCCAAATGGTGCTGAGTTTGAAGTTGAACCGAATGCAAACCTTTGCCAAAGTCTTTTGGACAATGGCATCAAAATTGAGCATGCTTGTGACATGTCAAAAGCATGTACAACATGTCATGTTGTTGTGCGCAAAGGTTTTGATGAACTTGAAGAAATGGATGATGTTGAAGCAGATCTTTTAGACCGTGCTTGGGGCTTAGAACCTGATTCTCGCCTTTCATGCCAAGTCAAAATTACCGATGAAGACATGGAAATTGAAATTCCGAAGTACACCATTAACCATGCTTCAGAAAATCATTAATTTGCGACCAACAAATTAAGATTCAAAAGCCACTGTAATCAGTGGCTTTTTATTGCAACTTTTTAGCTCGTAAAATATTTGATGATTTATAAAATGAATCGAATAATTTTGGAAAATTTATTTTTTAAATAAGGTATTTAATGTGAGGTATACGTCGTCTTTACTTCATCTTCAGCATTTAATCTTGCAACACCATGAGCATTGGTTAATTTTTGCTGAACTTTGATTCGAGCGACCATTTTTTCCAAAACTTCAACAAGTTCAGAATATTCAAAATTTTGTACTTCCTCCAAATTTAACACCAAATGGAAACCTTTATATTCATAATCGAACCATTGCTGATTTTCATTTTTAGATGCTGAATATTTTTCCATCACTTGCCATGTACGGACTTTACCTTGAATCCCTTTGAGTTCAATCGGAGATTTAGGTGCACAAAGATAATCATTTTTAACCAATTTATAGGTTTCATCAGATACTAAAATTTCATCAATTTCCGCAGCACTTTGTAAACGAGCAGCCAAATTTGCATCACGCCCGACGATGGTATATGCCATACGGTGTACTGCACCATAGTTCCCAACGTGGCAATAGCCTGTACTAATCCCCATACGAATATGTAAAGGCGCATAGCCCATCTTGATCCAGCGTTCACGGAGAAACTTCATCTGTTGACGCATCGCAATCGCCATATCGATACAGTTCTTAGCATCCTGTTCAACACCTTGAGAATCAGGATCGCCGAAGAAAATAAGAATGGCATCACCCATAAACTTATCAACAGTCGCACCATATTGTTTGGCAATTTCAGTCATATGACTCAAATAATCATTCAAAACAAATGCTAAATCGTCTGGGATTAAGGTTTCCGATAATTCTGTAAAACCTTGAATATCAGAAAAGAAAACGGTAATTTTTTTACGCTTATATTCAATTTTTGCTTCAGTTTCACCGCGCATAATCGCTTGCCATAACTGTAAAGGCGCATAACGACTAAGCTGATTAGACAACTCAATATAGCGATTCATTTCATTGAAATAGGTATTCTTTTGTTTTTCAACAGATTTAATACGGCGACTTTGGTAATAATTTCCAATATTGATAAACAGAATAATGCTAACAAAGGAAAGTACAGTAAGTTCTGGACTGGTTTGTTGAAAATAATCTTCAAAACCAAAAATAAAAATAATATTGGTATAAAACACAACAAAGGCAATCAGCACTGCCAATGAGCCCATCATGAAACTAATTTTATTATTTAATGCAGTATATAAAATCGCAAACAACATAATAAAAGTAACGACTAGGCTAAGGTGTACAGCAGCTAAAGCAATCGATACCACAATGACATCAATAAGAAAATAAACGTTTTTCCTTAATTTTGCCCCGTATTTATACTCCAACCAATGCGATAACTTTGGACTGATTAAAAAAATAAAACCAATAAAAATAGGAACATAAATTTGATATGTAGCAACAGGAGAAGTGAAATAATAAACAATAACGATCAAAGCAATAATTAAATACCCCATAATCCTCTGGAGTATTTCAAATTGCTTTGGCTCTTTATCCAACATACGTTCAAATGGCAAACTGATTTACCTCGAATGTCATTTATTAAACACTTCCCATGTGTCGTATTGGAATTTAATCCATACGCCAATCAAATGGCATGTCACCCTGACCACGTAACGCTAGCATCAAGGTCTGACGCATGTGAGCTAATACTTCATTGGTATATGGAACCGCTGGTGTTCCAAATACAGGTTTTGGCCATGCAACATCATTTTGATAACGAACAATATGGTGAAAATGTAATTGTGGCACCATATTACCAAGTGCAGCTACATTCATTTTATCAGCACGGAATACACGAGAAAGTTGACTAGACAACCAGCTCGATTCACGTAAAAACTGCTCTTGATCAGCTTGACTTAATTCATATAACTCAGTGATACCAGGTACACGTGGAATCAAAATCAACCACGGGAATTGCATATCATTCATTAAACGACATGTTGAAAGCGGAAAATCGCCTACAAAAAAAGTATCTTGAGCAAGTTGTGGATGCAAACTAAACATATCTTTATAAATGACGCAAAATTAAAAGGATGGGTAATACTAACACATCGGTTTTCATGTGAATATTGGTTATCTTGTGTTTTGGTACAAATAAATAAAGTTTGTTTTGAACCGAATCACAATTACACTTTAAAGATTCAGAGAATTTTATCAAGTGCTTTTGTAGAAATTTTTACTTTTTTTCAAAAAATGCTTTGCCTAACACATATTAGGCAAAGTATTGATATTTTATCGTTTTATTTCTGCTAAAAGATTATTCAATAAATCTTGAACAAACTGAATCCGCTTTTCATTTTCCTCCAACATAACACTGACTTTAAGTCGTTGCCCGCCATCCATTCGGAACCAAGTCGGATGCTTTTGCATCATTTGAATGATACTGATGGCTTGGACTGGTGTATCTGGTGAAAATTCAATTACGCCACCATTCGCACCAATATCAATTTTAGTAATTTCCAATTGTTCAGCTTTGATACGAATCTGATGTACGCTAAATAGCTGTTTTACAGGCTGTGGCGGTACCCCAAAGCGATCAATCAACTCCATACGAATATGATCAAGCTTCTCTTGCGTATCGGTATTACTGATTCGTTTATAGAACATCAGACGCTGATGTACATCACCCAGATATTCGTCTGGAATCAATGCAGGCATGTGCAAAGTAATTTCAGAGGTCAGTGATAGTGGTGAGTCAAAGTTTGGTGTTTTACCTTGCTGAATGACTTTGGTCGCTTTGGCTAACATTTCCATATAAAGGCTATAACCGATGGTATTCATTGAGCCACTTTGTTGTTCTCCTAATAACTCGCCCGCACCACGAATTTCTAAATCTTCGGTTGCTAACATGAAGCCAGCCCCTAAATTTGAAGCTCGTTGAATCGCATCCAGGCGTTTTTCAGCATCACCCTTTAAGCCTTTTAATGATGGAACCATTAAGTATGCATAGGCTTGGTGATGTGAACGTCCAACACGACCACGAAGCTGATGTAATTGCGCTAAACCAAGTTTATCTGCACGTTCGATAATAATTGTATTGGCATTTGGTACATCAATCCCTGTTTCAATAATCGTTGAACAGACTAAAACGTTATATTCTTTGTGATAAAACTGTTGCATGACTTGTTCTAGTTCACGTTCGCGCATTTGCCCATGTGCCACGGCGACACGCGCTTCTGGCACTAAATTACGAATATTTTCAGCAGCACGTTCGATTGTATCTACTTCATTATGTAGAATATAAACTTGCCCACCACGCAATAATTCACGCAGAATCGCCTCTTTCATAGTGGCATCAGTTTGTTCATTAACAAATGTTTTGACCGCAAGACGACGCGCTGGTGGTGTCGCAATGATGGATAAATCACGCATACCACCGAATGCCATATTCAAAGTACGAGGAATTGGCGTTGCAGTGAGTGTCAACATATCCACATCGGCACGCATAGCTTTTATTCGCTCTTTATCACGCACACCAAAGCGATGTTCTTCATCGACAATCATTAAACCTAAGTTTTTAAATTGCACATTTTCCTGAAGAATTTTGTGTGTTCCGATGACAATATCAACTTTCCCATCAATCAAATCTTCAATAATTTTGGTATGAGCTTTGTTCGTTCCAAATCGTGAAAGGACTTCCACTCGAATTGGCCAATCGGCGAATCGGTCTTTAAACGACTCATAATGCTGCTGTGCTAAAAGTGTCGTCGGCACTAAAACCGCAACTTGCTTATTATTTTGTACGGCAACAAATGCCGCACGCATTGCCACTTCAGTTTTACCAAAACCTACATCACCACAGACCAAACGATCCATCGGTTTAGCTTGTTGCATATCATACAAAGTTGCTTCAATCGCATTGGCTTGATCAAGCGTTTCTTCATAAGCAAATCCACTAGAAAATTGCATATAAGAACTTTGTTCTAACTCAAAACTAATCCCAGGCTTAGACTGACGACGCGCTTGAATATGCAATAACTCAGCTGCAACATCATGAATTTGTTCAAGTGCTTTACGTTTGGCTTTATTCCATGCATCTGTGCCTAATTTATGTAATGGTGCTAAATCAGGATCGCCTCCACTAAAACGACTAATCAAATGTAAATTGGTAACAGGAACATAAACTTTTGCGTCGTCTGCATAATTCAGTTGCAGAAACTCATAATCTTGTTCATCAATATTTAGTGTAACCAAACCTGCATATCGACCTACACCATGATCAATATGAACGACAGGCGCGCCTATATTTAATTCGGTCAAACTACGAATCAAAAACTCTTCTGAAACTTCTTGTTGGCGTTTTTTACGGCGCTGAACGACGCGATGTTCGTAGAGTTGATTTTCTGAAATTACAGACAAGCTATCTGTAATAAGTAAACCACGGTCTAAAGGCGCATTGGTAATCGCAACTGAGAAATTAGACTGTTGAAATGCTGCAAAATTTTCAACAACTGGAATTTCACCAAGGCTAGGTCGAAGCGCATCTTTTAATGTTTCTCGTCGACCCGCACTTTCTGCAACCAGTAAAACAGGATGGTTAGCTTCATCGACATAATTTTTAACAACTTTAAATGGCTGTTCTTGTTTCGGATCTACAGGAAGTCGAGGCGGAATTTCAGTAGAAAGATTGATACAACCTGCTTTCAATTCAATTGCGTCTACTGATGCAATAATTCTTGAAAATTTATTTAAATTTTCAAACAACTGATTGGGTTGGATAAAAATTTCTTCTGGAGGAAGTAAAGGTTGATCAACATTATGACGACGATCTTCGTAACGACGCATCACATCTGACCAAAAACTTAATAGACCTTCATCAATATTATGATCTGTAATGACAATAGCATTGCTAGGTAAGTACGATGTCAGAAAACTCTGCGTTTTCATGGCTTCTTGGCTAAAGAACAATGGAAAATAAAAATCTAAGCCCAGTGATGCAATACCTTCCAACACATCTTGGTAAATAGGATTTTTCTTAGGATTTGCTGTTGGAAAGCTTTCCGCATAGCGATCACGGAATATTGAACGTGCTTCTTTGAGTGGAAATTCTTTCGCAGGTAATACAGTAAATCGTTCTAATTTAGTTGTCGTTCTTTGTGTTTCAGGATCGAAGAATTTTAATGTATCAATTTCATCATCAAATAAGTCTATACGAATCGGTGCGCTTTGCCCCGATGCATAAATATCCATGATGCTGCCACGGACTGCAAATTCACCATGATCATAAACAGTATCGACCAGATGATAGCCTGCTTGAATCAATTTTAATTTTTGCTGTTCTAAATCAAACTTCTGACCGACTTTAATATCAAAATGTTCGCCCAACACCCAAGATGTTGGCGCAACACGCTGTACCAATGTCGTTGCTGAAACCAATAAAATCCCTTTCTTCGGCATATTGGCAAGTATTGAAAGACGTTCTGAAACAATATCTTGATGTGGCGATAAACGATCGTAAGGTAGGATTTCCCAATCTGGAAAAACTGTGGGTTTAAGCCCGTAAAACTCTAATTCACTTTCCAATTGGTTTAAGTGCTGATTATTACGAGCGACCAAAACATAAAGCTGATCAGATTTTTCTGAAATCTCTTTAAATAATAAGGCAGCAGACGACCCTAGCATTGAACCAATCCAACGCTTTTCACCTGCTTTCAGTTGTTTTAAATTAAGGTCTGAGATTTCTTGTTTAAACATAATCGCTTTCGGTCAAAAAGACATGGGCAATAGTTTAACATGATGACTTTATTCAGTTGAGTGATTTTGTTTTATCTTGTTGATTTAGTAGTTGCTAAACACCACCATTTTACCTTCTGGATAATGTCCACTCCAACCGCATGGTAAACCACCTTTTAAATAGATATTTAAAATTTCTTGCCACATTGGAGGAAAATAATCATTTGCATAACAATTAAAAATATAATCAAAATGAATCATCATTAACTCTTCTGCTACACTTACACCATCAATATTTTTCCATTTTTCTAGTAAACCATTTAAATTTTTAGCGAAAAAATTAAAAAAATTAGTTTTTGTTATCAAAAAGTGTGAAATTCTAACATTCAACTCCCATTCTGTGAACTCCTCACAACTTCCTTCACAGGCATATTTCATTCCCAATTGAGCATTAGTAATAACGAAATAGTCTTTATCTGTGTTAAATGGTTCTGAAAAGAAATTATCACCTTGAAGAAACTCAATAAAATCATTCGCTCTTTCAGCAATCTCTGCCCAGTTTTTTGCATATGTCATAATTGTTCAACCAATCACTTTTCTCTTTTAAATTCCTTATAATAATCACAAAGTTTTTGAACAATTTGTTTAAATTGATTCAAGTTTTCTTCTGTATTTCCTAATCTTGCTACATAACGACCTGAAGCTATTTCTAAATCAATTTTTTCATTGATCAAAATTGCCTTATAAAACAATTCTTTTAAATCATCGAAATTCTTGAGTTTTCGATTTGAAAAATATTCTAATCGTTCTGCCAATTCTTTATTCAAAACAATACCATCAACAATAAAGCCGTGTTCATTATCCAATTGAATATGATTTTTTTCTAAAAACTCTAGTTCAGCTTTCGCCTCTTTACCCTTAAATAAATCAGCAATTTTAGCAAACATCATCAGTACTCAATCAAAACGATTCATCTATCTTACGCTCAAATCACTTAAGTTAAAAATTAGCAGCAAATCAAGCCTTAAAACTTGCACCTTTCACGCGCTCATTAGACAATATATGCAAGATGAATCTATTTTTGCTTAGGCTATTTTAAATGTCTCAACCTTTAGATGTATTAGGCGCAATTACCGCAGAACAATTTCTCTCAGAATACTGGCAAAAGAAACCTCTTTTAGTCCGTAATGCAATTCCTGAAATCGCGAATATCCTCGTTCCCGATGATGTTATGGAGCTTGCATTGGATGAAAATGTCACTGCACGTTTAATAAAGCAAAAAGACAAAGATCCAAACCAATGGTCAGTTAAAACATCGCCTTTAATCAAAGGCGATTTTCAAAAAATGCCAAAGCTTTGGACGCTCCTTGTACAAGCCATAGATCACTATTCATTTGACTTGGCAGAACTTTGGAAGAAATTCCCTTTTATTCCACAATGGCGTCGTGACGACATCATGGTGTCATACGCACCACAAGGTGGTTCAGTCGGAAAACATTTTGATTTTTATGATGTATTTTTAGTACAAGGCTATGGTCATCGTCGTTGGCAACTGGGACAAATGTGTGATGCAGAGTCTGAGTTTGTTGCAGGACAACCGTTAAAATTGCTTCCTGAAATGGATGTAAATTTCGATGAAGTATTAGCACCTGGCGACTTACTCTATGTCCCACCAGGCTTATCTCATTACGGCGTTGCAGAAGATGAGTGCTTAACTTTCTCTTTTGGTTTCCGCATGCCAAATGTGCCTGATATGATGGATCGTGTTTGCGATAAATTTTCAGACAATTCGGAATTAAAAAATCCATTGCTAGATATTATCCGTGACCAAGTTTCAAATGCAGGTGAAGTTACCGAAAATGAACTCACTTATTTAAAAGCAAAAATCTTAGAACAATTGCAAAATTCAATTGTTTTAGATGATGCGATTATGAGTTTAATGTCTGAATCTAAATATCCTGAAAATATTCCTGAAGCAGAAGAAATTGGCACAGGTGATTTGGAAGAAGTGATTGATCAAGGCTATTTAATTCAACTTGAACCTGCTTCACGTTTACTTTATTCAGATCAAGATGACCAAGTATTGTTTTGGGCAAATGGTGAAGGGATTTGTATTTCCGAACAATTCACGCCTTTTTTACAAAAAATTGCTGATGGTCAAGCAATAGCATTGAATATTGAATTGGCTGATGATGAAATCTTAGAAGACATCGTAGGTTTGCTAAATGAATCTATTTTAATGCTTGTTCCAACTGAGGAATAAATGCGATAAGGTCTAGGTCAATCGACCTAGATCTGTTTTTTAAATCTAAAAGGAATCGAAGATGGAAAACTTACGCTGTTATCGTGAATTACCGATTTGGGACGCCAATAGTATTCCTCAAGGATTTAAACAAGCTCACAATACCAAAGTTGGTACTTGGGCAAAACTCAATATTCTACAAGGTCACTTAGACTTTGCCATGCTCAATGAACACGGCGACACCCTTTCTCAATACCCATTTAGCGTAGAAAATCAGCCACCTTTTATTACACCGCAAGCGTGGCATAAAATTGTTTCTACAAGTCCAGATGTACGCTGTCAACTAAGTTTCTACTGTGAAGCTGATGATTATTTTGCTAAGAAATATCAACTTTCACCAACACATTCTGAAATTCTTCTGGCAATGCCATACTTAAATACAGGTAAGGCTTTAGACGTTGGTTGTGGTCTTGGACGCAATACTTTGTATTTAAATCAACATGGTTTTCAGGTAGATGCCTTTGATGTCAATCCACAAAGTATTCAAAATCTAAATGACATCATTGAATTAGAAAAATTAGAGAATATTCAAACAGCTATACGTGATTTAAACCAAGATCAAAGTTTAGATGGATCGTACGATTTTGTATTTTCAACTGTCGTCATGATGTTTTTGCAGGCTGAAACTATTCCACTATTAATTCAAAATATGCAAAAAGTAACAAAAACCAATGGGGTTAATTTAATTGTCTGTGCGATGGATACAGACGATTATCCTGTGCAGTCCGATTTCCCATTTAGCTTTAAACCTCAGCAATTACGTGATTATTATCGAACTTGGAATATTTTAAAATACAATGAAAATGTTGGTGAATTACATCGTACCGATGAACAAGGCAATCGCATCAAACAACGATTTGCGACATTACTTGCCCAGAAAATCTAGTATTTTGACCGATTAGTAAATTATTCACACTAGGCATTTAATTCCTTAATGTTATTTTTAAAATAGAATCTTTCTTATTTCTAACAATTCAACACTTGAGAAAATGTCATAAAATTGGCAACTTAGTCGCATAATATTATGTTGGACAACCTATTCCTATGGCTAGCCCTGCTCAAGCAATTAGAAGTAAATTTTTTAATACTTTTTTTTCACGTTATTCTGTTTGGTTCCTTTGTTTATTCATTGCAATTTATCTAACTTGGACGATTTTTTTGCATGATTCACATTTTATTTACTATTTCTTTTCGGATACGGTTTTAAATATTGCATGGGTGATCAGTATCGCCCTAAGTGCTGTCGGAATTTATGACATTATTCAAAGTAAACACGCAATTTTAAGAAACTACCCAATTATGGGACATTTCCGTTTTTTCTTTGAAAGCTTTCGCCCTGAAATTCGTCAATATTTCATTGAATCAGATGAAGATGCTTTACCATTTTCTCGCTCTCAACGCAGTTTGGTTTATCAACGTGCAAAAAATGAAAATGCCGATAAACCGTTTGGTTCAATCATCAATGTATATCAAGATGATTACCGTTTTCTGACCCATTCTTTAGCGCCCTGTTCACCTGCTGATCAGCATACTTTTCGTATCAGTATTGGTAATGAGCAATGTAGCCAACCTTATAGTTCATCCATCATGAATATTTCTGCAATGAGCTTTGGTAGTTTAAGTGCCAATGCGATTCGTGCACTCAATAAAGGGGCTAAAATGGGGAACTTTTACCATGATACAGGTGAAGGTAGCTTAAGCCCTTATCATCTTGAAAATGGTGGAGATATTGTTTGGGAACTCGGGAGTGGTTATTTCGGTTGCCGTACTTTAGATGGAAAATTTGATCCTGAAAAATTCCAACAACAAGCTGTTAATCCTGTAATTAAAATGATTGAGATCAAATTATCACAAGGTGCTAAACCTGGGCATGGGGGTATCTTACCAAAACATAAAATCAGTGTAGAAATTGCTAAAATCCGTGGTGTCCCACGTGATCGTGACTGCGTTTCACCTGCTTCACATTCGGCATTTAGCAACCCTATTGAAATGATGCATTTCATCCAAAAGTTACGTGACTTATCTAACGGAAAACCCGTAGGTTTTAAACTGTGTATCGGGCAACCTTGGCAATTCATGGGGATTGTCAAAGCGATGTTGGAAACTAAAATTGTGCCTGACTTTATTGTAGTTGATGGTTCTGAAGGTGGTACTGGCGCTGCGCCGATCGAGTTGATTGATCATATGGGTACACCCTTACGTGAGGGCTTGCTCTTTGTGCATAATACTCTGGTTGGTGCGGGTTTACGTGACAAAGTCAAAGTTGGGGCAAGTGGTAAAATTATCAGTGCTTTTGATATTGCTAGTACCATGGCGATGGGTGCGGATTGGGTGAACTCTGCTCGTGGCTTCATGTTTGCCATTGGTTGTATCCAAGCACAAAGCTGTCATACCAATCAATGCCCTGTAGGCGTTGCGACACAAGATAAAGAGCGTCAAAAAGCGCTTGATGTTCCGACAAAATCTGAACGTGTTTTCCATTTCCAACAAAATACCTTAAAAGCACTGGCGGAAATGATTGCTGCTGCAGGCTTACAACATCCTGCGGAAATCAAAGCGCATCATTTGGCACAGCGTATCAATGACCGTGAAATTAAAAACTACGCGCAATTGCATTTTTGGATGAAAGATGGCGAATTACTTTCATGTGAAAATAAGGATGAGGATAACTTCTATTTTAGAATGTGGAATATGGCGAAGTCTGAACAGTTCTAATTCTTTATATTTCGAATGTTATTGTTATTAAAAGGAGATCTTATGATCTCCTTTTTAATCAAGCACTTTATATTCTTTTTTAAAGCCTGTGCGACTTGGTGCGACACGATTTTGATTAAAATACGGGACAAACTGATACTGATCAAATGTTTGCAAATTTATTGAAGGTAACAGCTTTGAAATTTGCTCAGTCATATAGCCATCGACATCTCTTTTTTTCTCCATTTTTAAATATATGGAATAACAAAATTTGCCATAGAAATACAATAAGCCAAAAATACCTGCAAGAACAATTGCATAGAAAAATCCAAATATAATCACCAGAATAACCATTCCAAAACCAATTGCCATTGGCAAAGGGTTTGTTTCATCTGGAGTGAATTTCTCAAATATAGGTTTAGAGCGATGTTGTAAAATATCTTGATCTATTGAAAGGTATAGGATTTGATCATATACCATCCATGCATAGTGACCATCTTTGTCAGACGTTTGTGTATAAACAACTTGTATATTCCGCCCTTGGGTAAATATGAATTCATCAAAAAAACCATAGAGTTTTCGATCATCAACTTTAAACTTAACTTCCTGCAATGGATCAGGATTATCACGATTGGACTCCATTTTTTCGATTGCCGTAGTTTTTAACTCCCCAGAACATAACTTCAATTTCAAACGCTCAGTTTCAATTCCATTTAAACCAAACTTATTGGTTTTGCTTATCTGTTCTGTCAAATTAGATATGATTTTTTGATCATCTATTGCTGGCTTAGATGAAAATAAATATTTAAAATCATAAAGTTTTGCAAACTCAAAGAAATAACCATTTTGTAATCGTAAACTTTGAAGCATTTTCTTCGTCAGTGGAGGCAAAGCAAATTTTTTTAGAATATCAGCTAAACAATCAAATTGATTTTCATTTTTAGAACGAGTTATTTGATAGAGAAAACGCCAAATGAAAACTACAAATGCAAAAATAGCTAGATAGAAAATGGTATCTAAATAATATATTGTCCCATCCATAAAATATTGGAAAAATGGATAAGCTACGCATAAAAACAAACTGCACATCAATGAAACATGCAATGCATTTCGACCAAATTCGCGATATCCGTCTGGCTCTACTGCAAGAATACAATCATCAAGATATAAGACTTGTTTGCTTTGATTCAATACAGCAAATACAACTTGTGTTCTTTTATTATAGATCACATGAACTTCATCATTGAGCTGAAAAACTTGAGATTGAATCTGCGTACCACGATATTTGCGTTTTTCAATCTTTAAAATAAAGATACCAGTCGGTGTATATTCAATAAAACTAATTTTTCCTTGCTCTTCAACAAGATCTAATTGTGGTGTATTCATTTATTATTAAGCTTTAAATTTTTAATTGGTTAAGATTTATGGTATGATTCTAGCGGATTTCAGTAAAAAATCCGACTAAAATTCGCTCTATTTATATATTTTCTTGATTTTTATTTACGTAAATGTCCTGTTTATTTGACCAAGCTCAGTCATAATCAATAAAAACATATTGAACAATAAACGATGCATTATTTTAAATTTATCACTACAATTTTCATCTTTATGCTTTCTCTAAATGTCCATGCCACAGTTGGTGGTGGACAAAACATTGAAGTTTTAGGCTATGAAGCTAAAGAGAAAAAGCTATATGTATTACGTCATTTCCAAGATGGACGCGGACGTTTACCACAACTTTATTATTATCAACTCAACAGTAAAACACCTGACAAATTGATCGAAGTAAAATCCCTGTATATCAATCCAAAAAGCAAAGCCATAGATTATGATCAAGATGGTATTCAGTTTGATAAAGATCTAAAGAAAATCACTAAGCGCTTAACCCCACTAATCAAAGTCGATTCAAATGTAGTACAAATTAAGGTTTTAAAAAATAAAGTTCACCAAGTTCCTGCTTGGCATACGCTTTCAGAAAAGATTCCTCAATATACGATTACTTATCAAATTCATATGCCTTTATATGAAAGTAAGATTCAAGAAGCCATTAGTTATAACAAGCAACTTAAAATCACTCAAAATTATAAAATACCGAATCAGAATAAAACGGTGGTTGTAGTTAAATATCGAGGGATTCCAATAGAAACTGGCTATGATATTGAAGATCCTATTCTACTTTTATCCAAATAGACTCACGAACAGCAGTTCAAATCATTATCTATATGCAATCCCAACGTCTAAACCACCTAGTAATTACAACTCGCCCACAAAAAATGGCTTATTCCCTCATTAAGGAAATAAGCCATCATTAACAATACAATTAAAATAAACATAGGCTTACGTTTTGAAACGTAATACTTCTGCGCATTTATAATTTATTCATTCTCAGCAAAACTTGTTCCGATCGACTCCAACAAATCTTCTTCTGTGATTCGTGTATGTTCGAGATCATCACCTGATTGAATCGCACGGCTCACAGCACGTCGTGTTGCACGAGTCACCAAAGAATTTAAATCACGTCCTGATAAGCCTTGCGTTTTTTCAGCAAGTTGATTTGCAACTTCACTTACCTCAAAATCAGTCGGCTTACTGTTTAGCATCGAGATTAATATCTGCGAACGTGCGACTTGATCAGGTAGACCAATTTCAATTTTACGTTCCAATCGTGACATTAACGCACTGTCAATATTTTCAGGATGATTACTAGCAGCCAATAAGAATACTTGCCCTTCTTTGGTTGCTACACCGTCTAGCTCTTGAAGCATTTGCCCAACGATCTCTTGAGTAAAACTATCATTTCCACCATTGCGCGCACCTGCCACAATATCAATTTCGTCAATGAAAACAATACATGGTGCTTGTGAGCGTGCAGTTTCAAACAATTGCTTTACTTTACTACCAGATTGACCTGTAAAATTTGCCTTTAAATCCGATGTTGCTGCTGCAATAAATGAAAGCCCTGACTGACTCGCCAAAACACGGGCAATTTGAGTTTTCCCTGTACCAGGAGGGCCGTAAAGTAAAATTCCTTTCGGCGTTGAAATGCCTAATTTTGCAAGTTTTTCAGCATTTTTTAATTCTTTACCCAGATTTTGGAATTCCATCATGGTTGTTTCAGGCAATACAACATCATCCCAAGTCAATGATTTTACTTGTGTTGAGCCTTTACCACGAATTTTACGAACCTGTTCGATCAAGTTCTCAGGTTTTATCTCACGATTGATATTTTCAGCTACTAAAGTGGCAATTAGCGTGTGAATATCACGACCCGACATCCCTGCTGTTTCAGTCGTAAGCGCTGAAGATACTTCAAGATCAATATCCGCTTGTTTAAATTCATTTTCTAAAATTTTCTTACGTGCAACATCGTTTGGTAAGCCAATTTCTACTGATGCAGTAAAGCGTGACATAATTGCATTGTCGATAATGTCGTGTCGGTTCGTCGCTGCGATCACCAAGACTTTACCTGATGCTTGATTAAAGCCATCCCATTCAGAAAGAAAGGTTTGTACGAGCTCATTACCAAATGAATCGTTATCTGTTCCACCACGTTTTGCAAAAGCACTTTCACATTCATCAACAAACAATAATGTTGGCGCCTTTTCACGACAACGTGCCCAAAGTTCTTTTACTTTTGGTGCTGTTTGACCAATATGTCCTGCTTTTAAATCTGAAATATTTACGGCTTCAAAATTACATTCTGCATGTTTAGCAAGCTTACGCGCGATTAAAGTCTTTCCAGTTCCTGGAGGACCATACAATAAAATACCTTTAGGCGATGGTTTACGACCGGAAGCAAATAAATCAACTAATTTTAGAACACGATCAAGCGTTTCTTCTTCAATCGCAACGTCTTGCCAATTTTCAGTCACATCTGTCAATGTTTTGAGTCGTTGCTCCAAAGAAGCAATATATTCATAACTTTTTACCCAATCTGCTGCAGAAGTTGCAAAAGTATTTATTGCTGAAATATCTTGAGCGAATAGAGGTACAAGATCTGCTGACATTTGTTTATAAATCTTCCAATCCCAAGCCTCAGTATTTGCATTAATATCAACCAAATGTGCTTCGCTTCCATCATTGGGAATTTTTAAAATTGCAAATATTTTGTCCGCTTCCTTTGGCGTATGAAAAACAACAAAATCCGAATCATACATTTTCCCGAACTTATCATCGACTCGCCAATTTCCTGAAATATCTTTCTCATCGGCAGGTGCAGTGATTGCTTTGTAGGGATACTTTGAATCTCCGCTTTCTTTTGAGCCAAAATGCATGAAGCTTAGTCTGCATTGACCAAAGAGCAAAATAGAACCGCATTCTGCCTTACTTTTCAAATCACCTTGTTTTTTCATTCCTTTACGAACAAGTACAATGTATAAGCCTAAACTCAATACAATACCTAAAAACTTTCCAATGGTATATTTTGCAAAAAATGGAATCGCAAAAATCAATACGGCCCATGCAATAATAAGTAAGAGGCGGTTACTAAACAGTGGTGCTAAAGTTAAAGCACTGAATAAGCTATCTCGACGGGCTTTATCTCTAACGGCATCAGCTCTTGCAGTAGTATAGTTTTTTAAAGTTATTTCCGCTTTTTGCTTTGCTGCTTCAACTGCTGGGTAATGACTAAACGTTTCCTGTCTAATCTCAATCAAATCTTTTGAAGATTGCGCAAGCTCTGATTTCACTTGCTCCAACTGTTGCCCCAAATAGCTTCCCTGCTCTGCAGATATTTGATTACTCATAAAAATCTACTCATTATGTTCTTAACTTGTTCATTATGCACATATTCCAATATATAAACAGCATGACTTTAAGCTTATTTTTTTATGAATAATAAAAAAAACGTATTGTAAAAACACAAGTTAAATCTAGTTTTTATTATTTTACTCACTTTAATGTAAATCGATTATGTCAAATCGACTCCGCTCGTATTAAAAGTATTTTTTTCATAGTAAATCAAGAAACATTGCCATTTGAGGAATAGTCAAAGTTTCAAAACTAACAATAATTATACTTTTAAGCATTTGGAAGGATCACCATGCAAATAAAGTTATTTGATAAATTTTATCCAATCGTCATCATCTTATTACTGACTGCTTGTGGAGGTGGTGATGACGATAATCAAAATGGAACTTCAGCTACACAAGAGCAACGTACCGAAAATAATCCTCCAACAAACACCACCATGAATGAACAAGCATTTGCTGAGAAAGCCAGTGCACTTGTCATGCGCGAAGTTTTATTCAATGGTCCACTGAATATGCTATCCAATGGTATGTACGACATTATTCAAAAAGGTAAAAAATGCACATCGGGTTCATATACAGTAGACACAAATAACCAAAAGATTTTATTTAATAATTGTCTTGGGATTTTTGACGCAGAAATTTTAGCGCAAGGCGAAGTATATCTATCTAATAACAATACGACTTATGACTTTAAGAATTTAAATTTATCAACACAAGATAGTAAAGAGAAACAAACCGTCAATGGTAAGCTTAATATCACTGAAACTGATCAAGCTGTTCAATACCAAACGGATCAGCTTGAACTCAGTGGCTATAATACAAAATCTGGGTCTATTAACACCAATCCTGTCACTTACCATTTTAAAGATACAGAACTCACTTGGAAAAAAATTAGCACTGGTAAAGCTCAGGTTTCAATAAAAGGGAATTTAGAGTCAACAAGTGCTGATACAGGCCCAATAAATATCAGCTTTACCAATGTAGAACGACCTTTTGAATTAAAATTCGATCCCGATCAACCTTTAACGACTTATATCCCACCTGAGCCAGGTATAGGTGCTATGTACATTAAAGACCTGATTAAATATGAACCCTTCTTAATTACCGTATACGATTATAAAACTCTAAATCTACAAAATGATGGTAATGTAAATACAGATTCATTGTTTGCAAAAGCGACTCTAGGCTTCATGCCATATAACATATGTGGGCCAAATTATTTTTTCGAAAGACCTGTTAATGAATCATCAAATCCACCTAAGGATACTGGCTCAAGTTCCACCAATCCCAACATAATTTTTTCCCCTCCTGATTCAAGTGGCCCACCGGGTTCAATTACTCTACCCCCAAAAGACAATACGACCACAACTACAACCGCTCCCAAACAACCTATTATTGTCACACCATCTTCAGACACATCTGCTGTAAAAGCACTTGCTTTTTGTTGGCGCTCTACATCCAATAAAAACAATTGGTTTTGTGATGGGAAAACGCAAAGAAACTCAGGCTCTTACCCGCTGAAAGAGGCATTATCAACAGCAGGATGCCCAAATGCAGTTCTTGCAATTCCAGGAGAAATTACATTGCGGCATAAAACAATTACAAGCATAGGATCTAAAACAGGCAACCTATATGATTGCCAGATGAATTTAGCTAATGGTGATCAATCTGCATTAACATTTAATCGTAACATCAGATTATTCTGGGATACCATTCCAAAGCAGTTATAAAATCACAGCTTTTGCTAATCATAAAAAAACACCCAATGAATTCATTGGGTGTTTTATCTTACTATTATTTCAAAGTAGTAATGAGCTATTAACGTTCAGCAATCGGTACAACTTTACGCAATTCTGGACCCGTATAATCCGCACTTGGACGAATAATACGGTTGTCTGCACGCTGTTCCATTACATGCGCTGCCCAACCTGTCACACGGCTCATTACGAAGATTGGTGTGAACAGTTTGGTTGCAATATCCATGAAATGATAAGCAGAAGCATGGAAGAAGTCTGCATTACAGAACAATTTCTTCTCACGCCACATCACTTCTTCACAACGGACTGATACTGGATAAAGTACGGTATCACCGACATCTTTTGCCAATTTTTCAGACCAGATTTTTATGATGCCGTTACGTGGATCGTTGTCTTTGTAGATCGCGTGACCGAAGCCCATGATCTTTTCTTTACGTTCCAATTTGCCTAGCATTTCACGCTCAGCTTCTTCAGGAGACGTCCAGCTTTCGATCATTTCCATCGCAGCTTCGTTTGCACCGCCGTGTAATGGACCACGAAGTGAACCAATAGCACCTGTGATACATGAATGCATATCTGACAATGTCGATGCACATACACGCGCTGTAAATGTCGATGCGTTAAACTCATGCTCAGCATAAAGAATCAGCGATACATTCATCACTTGTTCATGCAATTCATTCGGTTTCTCACCGCGAAGTAAATGCAGGAATTGAGCGCCAATTGAATCATCATCTGTGTTTTCTTCGATACGTACGCCATCATGGCTGTAGCGGTACCAGTAGCAAATGATTGCAGGTAAAGTTGCAAGAATACGGTCTGCAACATCTTGTTGTTCATCGAATGATTTTTCAGTTTCGATGTTACCCAACATTGAAACACCTGTACGCATCACGTCCATCGGATGTGAATCCGCAGGAATGCGCTCAAGTACTTCTTTTAATGCTTGTGGCAATTGGCGAAGTGATTTGAGTTTTGCTTTATACGCTGCCAATTGTTCAGTCGTTGGTAATTCACCAAAGAAAATTAAGTATGCAACTTCTTCGAACTGGCAGTTCTCTGCAAGATCCTGAACATCATAACCGCGGTAAGTTAAGCCTGCGCCACTTTTACCTACAGTTGATAAAGCTGTTTTCCCTGCCACTTGTCCACGTAATCCTGCGCCGGTGAGTACTTTTCCTTCAGCCATTTTTATTTTCCTTCAGTGAATAATTTGTCTAATGTATTTTCAAAAGTATGATAATCAAGGAATTCATACAGTTCTTTACGTTGTTGCATGGTGTCAAGTACATTCACTTGCGTACCATTTTCACGAATCGAACGGAATACTTCGAGTGCAGCTTTTTGCATTGCACGGGTTGCTGACAATGGATATAGCACCATTGAAATGCCTTGCTCGCCCAATTCTTGAGTGGTGTAGTATGGTGTATCACCAAATTCAGTGATATTTGCAAGAACTGGTACACCGACAGCATCACAGACTGTTTTGTACATGGTAATGTCAGTCATCGCTTCAGCAAAGATCGCATCTGCACCCGCTTCTACACATGCACATGCACGGTCGATCACCGCTTGCAAACCTTCTTTTTGACGACGCTGATTACCTTTTATAAGCACATGATCATGCCAGAAAATATCGCTTTTATTCGACTGATCTTTGAACGCTCACAAAAAGACCCGCAACTGGCATTGTATATCCACGAAAAAGGTCCTAAGCAGGTTCAACTTGCAATCGCAAAAGCTCTAGAAAGTTGCGCTGGAAAGCAACTTTTAAAATGCGATAATCCGCTTTATTCTGCTCAATTCTATTTTGGAATACTTAGAAACCTAGAATGGCGAATTTTAATGGGCATTCATATCCAAGAAACTGATCAAGAAATATTCGATTGCGTCAGTTATTGTGTAGATCGCTTCTTAGACGGTCATCAAAAAGTCTAATTTTTTTGCGTTTTGACATTCCTATAGTATATTAGATGATTCTCCTTTTTATTTTCATCAACCACCAACAATGAATTGTTGGTCAATACCCTATTGGCTTTGACTAGACAATTATTGTGGAGTAACCATGGCTCTACGACATTTTCTTACTTTACGTGACTTATCAACTGCTGAACTTAACCGTATCATTGAACGTGCTCAAGAGTTAAAGCGAAAACAACATAACAATGAAGTGTTCCAACCCTTTGTTGGCAAAGTCATGGGAATGATTTTTGAAAAATCGAGTACTCGTACGCGAGTGTCGTTCGAAGCTGGTATGACTCAGTTTGGTGGTAGCGCAATTTTTCTTTCATCTCGTGATACTCAGTTGGGTCGTGGCGAGCCGATCGAAGATTCAGCACGTGTGATTTCAAGTATGCTTGATGTTGTGATGATTCGTACTTTTGGTCATGACATCGTTGAACGTTTTGCTGAATACTCAAGTGTTCCTGTGATCAATGCTTTGACAGATGATCACCACCCTTGTCAATTACTTGCAGACGTACAAACTTTTGTTGAACATCGTGGTCCAATCGCAGGAAAAACTGTGGCTTGGATTGGTGATGGCAACAATATGTGTAATTCATATATTGAAGCAGCACATATGTGGGGCTTTAAATTAAAGATCGCTTCTCCGAAAGGCTATGAACCAAAGCCTGAATTCTTATCTGAATTTGCGCATTGTGCAGAAGTGTTTGAATCTGCTGAAGATGCTGCAGTGAATGCTGACCTGATCGTGACTGATGTTTGGGCGAGCATGGGGCAAGAAGAAGAGCAAAAAATCCGTGAAAAAGCATTTGCTGATTATCAAGTGAATGAAAAACTGATGGATTTAGCACACCCTGATTGCTTATTTATGCATTGCTTACCTGCGCACCGTGGTGAAGAAATTTCTGAAAATATGCTTGACCATAAAAATGCTGTGGTTTGGGATGAAGCAGAAAACCGTCTACATGCACAAAAAGCATTGGTTGAATTTTTAATTAATGAAAATCTGAAAAAAGATTAACTTTAAGTTTTAATATTTTAAAAGGCTTTGTAAATCAAAGCCTTTTTATTGAGGTAAAATAGTGCCCTTTCGAAAGTCAATATAATTTCTTAATGGGTATTCACCCATCAAACCATATTAAAGTTACTTTTGGCTTATTCTTGTGAAGAAACAAATTATTAAACAAAAACTTACTCGTAAAATAAGAAAGATTGCATATAATAAAACCATACTATCTATATGTGTATTATTCAAATGAAATTCAAAATAATTCCTGCACTTACTGTATCCTTATTTTCTGTATTTGCAATGTCGTCACATGCGACAGAACTTGATACGTATCTGATTCAAAAAAACCTGATTGACCAAAACTATAAAATCAAAGATCAAAAAAATTTAGACATCATTTTAGCTGCATTGAGCGATGAAGATTCACGCGTTTACCCTGTCCAAATTGACCAAAACACAGTCATTGAACAAATGCAAATGCATCATGATCACATCAGTTTACAAGGACTCATTACTTCTGAAGATTTCGACCAATTTGCTAAAAGTGTCGGTAAAGAACAAACTCAACAGTACCTAATCAAAGGAATGATTGAAAATTGTCATCTGATTTTTGAAAATGAGTTCCAAAGACGTAATCCTTATTATGTGAAAATGAAATTATCTTCAGATCAAAAAAGCTATGAAATAAAAGTGAATAATGATCAATGTAAGTTTTAAGGCTGTACAATGCTACATCTTCTAAACAATTGAATAATTTAAAATTAATCATTTAAACTATAATGAAAGAATTCTATTTCATTTGGCTTAAGTTGATAAAAACTTTATTTTTTAACTATTTAGAAGAAAGAAATGTTCAATATTTTAAGAAATGTAACATTTCTGTCATATATAAAACTTACTATGCCCTACAAGGTCTTCTAGACAGTTTTTCAAATGACGCAGATCATGCCGGCTTCAAATCATTCTCAAATTTACGAATTTCAACACAGTTCAGAAACATATATTAATCGTGAAATTTCACTTTTCGAATTTCACAAACGTGTCTTAGCGCAAGCAAAGGATGAAAATCATCCTTTGTTAGAACGTTTAAATTTTTTAATTATTTTCTCTCGAAACCTTGATGAGTTTTTTGAAATTCGTGTTGCAGGTTTAATGAAGCAAGTGGATATGAATAGTATTACCACTGCACCTGATGGCATTCCCAATGAAGTGATTCTTGAACACATTTCAGAAAAAGCGCATCTCGCAATTGAAGAGCAATACCATATATTAAACAATGTATTATTGCCTGAACTTGCAGATTATGGGGTTAAATTTATTCAATACAACGATATTGAAGAAAAACATAAAGATTGGATTAAAAATTATTTTTTCAAACAAGTTCAACCTGTAGTCACTCCAATCAGCCTTGATCCTTCACACCCTTTCCCAAGACTCGTCAATAAAAGTCTGAATTTTATTGTCACTTTGGAAGGTAAAGATGCTTTTGGTCGTCATATTGAATTAGCCATCGTCCCTGCGCCTCGTTCTTTGCCTAGAGCCATTCGTTTACCAGATGAACTCACCAATGGTGAAGAACATTACATTTTATTATCTGCAATTATTCATCAGCATATCAATGATTTATTCCCAGGTATGACTGCAACAGGTTGTTATCAATTCCGTGTCACTCGAAATGCCGATTTAACCCTTGCTGAAGATGTCGATGATTTGGCAGTCGCGCTGAAAGATGAGTTATCTTCACGTCGTTTTGGTCGTGCTGTACGTTTAGAAATCGCCAATAATTGCCCTGATTCGATCAATAACTATTTATTGGAACAGTTTGACCTTGATCATTCTCAGTTATATCAAGTTGATGGTCCTGTAAACTTAACCCGTTTAATTACCAATTTTGATATTCCTGAATTACGTTTTAAACCGTATCAAGCTGTTATTCCAAAAGTTCTCAGAAATGCAAAAAATACCTTTGACGTTTTAAGCAAGCAAGATGTGTTATTACATCATCCTTTTGATTCGTTCAAACCTGTGATTAATTTGCTCAAAGAAGCAGCTCAAGATCCCAATGTTTTGGCGATCAAACAAACTTTATATCGTAGTGGTCCAGATTCCGAAATCGTTCAAGTCCTTGCTGAAGCTGCGCGTAATGGTAAAGAAGTCACGGCGGTAATTGAATTACGCGCGCGTTTTGATGAAGAATCCAATATTACTGTAGCGAATATTTTGCAAGAAGCAGGTGCTGTCGTCGTTTATGGCATTGTTGGCTATAAAACCCATGCAAAAATGATTTTGATTGTGCGCCGTGAAAATCATCAATTGAAACGTTATGTGCATCTAGGGACAGGCAACTACCATGCGGGTAATGCACGGATGTACACCGATTATGGTTTACTCACCACTGATTCTGATATTTGCGAAGATGTACATAAAATTTTCCAAGAATTGACTGGGATGGGCAAGTTACTCAAACTCAAAAAACTATTTCATGCACCCTTTACCTTACACTCTCAGTTATTAGATCTAATTCAGCAAGAAACTGAGCATGCGAAAGCTGGAAAAAAAGCCCGTATTATCATTAAAGTGAATGCTTTAACTGAACCTAAATTAATAGCAGCACTATATATTGCCTCACAAGCTGGGGTTAAAATTGATTTAATTATTCGTTCAATTTGCTGTTTAAAGCCACAAATTAAGGGCTTGTCTGAAAATATCCATGTCCGTTCAATTGTGGGACGCTTTTTAGAACATACCCGTGTTTATTATTTCCATAATGCTGGAAATGATGACTTATATTGTGCAAGTGCGGACTGGATGGGGCGAAATTTATTCTCACGTGTTGAAACCTGTTTCCCAATTGAAGATAAAAAGTTGAAGAAACAAATCATTGAATTTGGCTTACTCAACTACCTCAAAGACAATGTTCGTGCATGGGAATTGAATGATCAGGATGAGTGGCATGCCGTACATCCTGAAGAAGGTGCTGAAATCCATATTGCACAGCAAGTTTTGATGCAACAAAGGATTATTCCTACGACTGCGTAATTCGTAATTCGTAATTCGTAATTCGTAATTCGTAATTCGTAATTCGTAATTCGTAATTCGTAATTCGTAATTCGTAAAAATTGCTTAGGCTATTTTAAAGATCAATGTAAATTAATTGCTTACATTGATCTTTTTTATGTGCATCAATTCATGTGATCTACGCATGTTTTTACAAACCCAACCCATCAATCACGCCTGATTCTTTCAACTGCTGTAATTCTTCAAGGGTATGAAATTGTTCTAAAATCAACTTAGTATGCTCCCCCAATCGTGGTGGCGCATTACGATATTCTACAGGTGTATCTGACATTTTAATCGGAGAACCAATCACTTTAAAATTCGGATTGTAGGCATGTGGAATATTTACCACCATTTGACGATGTTGAATTTGAGGCTCATCTAGTGCATCCGCAACTGAATTAATCACACCTACAGGGACTTTCACAGCATGGATTGCATCCACCCAATGTTTAGCTGTATTGGTCTTGAAATACTCTGCCAATAAAGGTACCAATTCAGCACGATTTTTTACTCGGTCTTGATTACGAATATAATTAGGATTCTCCAATAATTCTGACTTACCAATCGCAATACATAAGTCTTTAAATTGTTTATCATTTCCACAAGCAATAATGAATTCTTTATCCTGTGCCTGAAATGTTTGATAAGGCACAATATTGGGATGATTATTCCCCATACGTTTAGGTGCAACACCTGAAGTTAAGTAATTCATACCCTGATTTGCCAATGCTGCCACTTGTACATCAAGCAAGGACATATCGATATATTGCCCTTTGCCTGTTTGATGCCGTGAAAGCAACGCAGCTTGAATCGCAATGGTTGAGTAAAGCCCTGTTTGAATATCAACAACAGCGACACCTACTTTTTGCGAACTTGCACCAAGTTCACCATCTTTTTCACCCGTGATACTCATCAAACCTGACATACCTTGGATGATAAAATCATAACCAGGTTCTTCAGCACGTGGCCCATCCTGACCAAAACCCGTAATTGAGCAATAGACGAGTTTAGGATTAATTTGACTGAGCGTGTCATAATCCAAGCCATATTTTTTTAATGAGCCTGCTTTAAAATTTTCGATAACAACATCTGCTGTTTTCGCAATTTCTTGAATCAGCTTTTGCCCTTGCTCACTTGCGATATCAATCGCAACCGAAGATTTATTTCGGTTTGCACATTGGTAATAGCCTGACTCTCGTGTGGCGTTACCCTGTTGATCTAACATCCACGGCGGTCCCCACATACGGGTATCATCACCCACCTGCGGTCGTTCAATCTTAATGACTTCTGCACCTAAGTCTGCCAGAATTTGTCCACACCATGGTCCTGCAAGTACGCGACTCAGGTCTAAAACTCGAATTCCTTGTAATGCACCCATGTTACTTCCCTCTGTATGAGGAGCTTTGACCCTCCTCAATATTTCATTTACTTTGATAAAATTTTCATTATTTAGCATTATGCTTTAGTGCACATTACTGTTTTTGCGGATCATATTGACGGTCTTTGATAAACAAACCTGGTAAGATGCCAGCTACAAAATATGCTGCACCCATGACAATAAATGCTGTCATAAATGTCCCCCCCGAAGCTAAGAAACCAATCGTAGCTGGAGCTATTGCAGCACCAACACGCCCAATATTGTATGCACCACCAATCGCAGTACCACGCACATCTGTTGAGAATGATTCAGCCATATACGTTGCATTTACACCATAAGGAATGCCATATAAAAACCCAAATGTGATCAATAAATACAAGATATTATCAGGGGTGTTAAAGAAAATAATAATTGGGAGGAAAATCGCACTCGCAATCGTACCGAATACAAATACAGCACGGCGATTAAACTTATCTGCTAAATAGCCTGCCAATATTTTCCCTAAAATCATCGCAGTATAAGAACCCACCATATAGCTGGTCATATTTTTAAAGTTCATGTGCACTTCAGTTTCAAGATAACTAGGCATCCAGTTATTGATTCCGTAATAACCAAACTGTAAGAAGAACGCAGTCGTCATCCACAACAAGAACATTTTGCGATGTTTAAAATTGGCAAAAATTTGTTTATAAATACTGCCACTTTTAGGTTTTTCTTCGACAACTTTTTCAGGTTGTTTTTTACCTTGTAATTGATCAATTTTAGTCAATTGCCATGACTTCGGCTCTGGTACAAACCGTTGTAGGAAAATATTGATAAATGCTGGAATCACTGTGATAAAGAACAAAATTCTCCATCCGTGCTCAGGGATAATTGCACCTGCTAAAATTGTTGCTACGATATAACCAACCGTTTGTCCCGTCTGTAATGTTCCCAATACAGTTGTACGATATGTTGTAGGGACATATTCAGCCATCAAAGTATTACATGCCATATACAGCGCACCTATACCCAATGCACCAATAAAGCGTAATGCCATAAATTGCTCAAAACTTTGAGTAAACCCTAACAAACACGTCGCAATAGAAAAGAATGTCACTGAACTTGCAATCGTACGCACGCGACCAAATTTATCACATGCCCAACCACCGAGAATCCCTCCGATTCCCATACCTGCCAATGAAGCACTACCTAAAGCACCTGCCTGAAAAGTTGTTAATGCAAATTCACCTTTTAAACTGGTTAGACTATACGACAACAACATGATGTCGATACCATCTACCACCATCGCAAAATAAGCAAATAATAATGCCCATTTCCAAGTATTTGGACCAATTTTTTCGTATGTACCAATATTAGATGGCAAACTTCCTTTTACAGAAAGTGCAACTGATTGAACGTCATTGTTCATATTTCCTTTACCTCATTTTCCCAAATGAGTCATCGGTTATCTTACAGCCTCATTATCAATCCATTCTTTATTTATAATTTTAAAACTTGAATGAAATTTGACAATTTACAGCAATATAGATATTTGTACGATGAATCCTTCTATCGTTAATTCAACTTACCTTATTCATTTATTTTAAATTTTAAGGCAAAACCGCTCTAAGGATGCTCAATCATGAACATCCTTAAAGGTTTTTAATGCAATGATTTATATCAACTTAGTTACCGAAAGCTGCAATACCAGTTTGAGCACGACCAAGGATCAAAGCATGAACATCATGTGTACCTTCATAGGTATTGACCACTTCAAGATTCACTAAATGGCGTGCCACACCAAATTCATCACTGATTCCATTGCCACCCATCATGTCACGAGCAACGCGAGCAATATCTAAAGCTTTGCCACAATTATTACGCTTGATTAATGAAGTACCTTCAAGTGAAGCTATACCTTCATCTTTCATACGACCAAAACGCAATGCGATTTGTAAACCTAATGCAATTTCAGTTTGCATATCTGCGAGTTTCTTTTGGATCAATTGATTAGCAGCCAATGGACGACCAAATTGTTTACGATCCATGGTGTATTGATGTGCAGTTTGCCAACAGAACTCAGCCGCACCCATTGCACCCCAAGCAATACCATAACGAGCACTGTTTAAACAGGTAAATGGGCCACGTAATCCACGGATTTCAGGAAAGGCATTTTCTTCAGGAACAAAGACATTATCCATCACGATTTCACCTGTGATTGACGCACGTAGACCAACTTTGCCGTGAATCGCGGGTGCTGACAGACCTTCCCAGCCTTTTTCTAAAATAAAGCCACGAATCTCACCAACATTACCTTCAGCAGAAACTTCTTTTGCCCAGACTACAAATACATCGGCGATTGGGCTGTTGGTAATCCACATTTTTGCACCAGTTAAACGATAACCACCCTCAACCTTTTTAGCGCGGGTAATCATGCTACCTGGATCAGAACCATGATCAGGTTCAGTTAAACCGAAACATCCAATATATTCACCTGTTGCCAATTTAGGTAAATACTTTTGTTTTTGTTCTTCTGAACCAAATTCGTTGATCGGCACCATCACCAATGAACTTTGTACACTTGCCATTGAACGGTAACCTGAATCCACACGTTCAACTTCACGTGCGATCAAACCATAGCTGACATAATTTAAACCAGCACCGCCGTATTGCTCTGGAATCGTTGGACCTAATAAGCCTAACTCGCCCATTTCGCGGAAAATCGAAGCATCGGTTTTTTCATGACGGAATTGTTCTAAAACACGTGGCATAAGTTTGTCTTGTGAATAAGCTGCTGCTGCATCACGAATCATTCGTTCTTCTGAAGTCAGTTGTTGTTCCAATAAAAATGGATCTTGCCAGTTAAATTGAACACGGGTTTTCTTAGTATTGAGCATTTGATTCATCGCTTCCTCTGCGCATCTCGTTTTGTTGTTACATTCAATTTAAACGTGAACAATCAAGCTTTCAAACGATAAATTCGCACTCAGATATTCCATTTATGCATATCTTGTGTTTTGATTGATTCAATACTGAAGATGAATTTATTTTCCTATTTTAAGATCAGACTAAAGTTCAATCTTGAGCATAGATATTGTTTAGATATATTTTCAAACAACATTATTGACTGATGTTACGCAGTAACATAAAAAATCTTTTGCGCTTCGATAAAATTTGATACGCGAAAACGTCATCCGCAACTGTTTGAGGCAGGACTACTTTTAATCAGATATGTGTCTGCGATGTATTGAAAGATTTGACGGATGATGACGAGTTTTGCGGATGACAATGGTTTTGGGTACTTTTGCCAAAACAAAAGTACCTCGAGCCGAAGGCTAAGCCCTAAATTAAAACTTTTGATGTAAGACTCCGCCGAGAAGAATTAATCATATTTGAAAAATGAATAATTCTTTTTCAATGCGTAACATCACTTAATGATATAAATCATTCAACTAGAACTTCAATTTCCATTAAGATATTCAAGGAACGAATATGCGCAGAATGATTCCCTCGCTACAATCACTGATCTGTTTTGAGGCCGCGGCAAAGCATTTAAGCTATACCTTTGCAGCACAAGAACTTCATCTGACCCAAAGCGCAGTATCTCGACAAGTACAACAACTTGAAGAGTTTTTAGGACTCAATCTATTTAATCGAACTCGTCACGGTGTGGAACTCACTCAAGCGGGCGAACATTATTTTAAAAATATCAAGTCACATTTACTTGGAATTGAGCAAAGTACTTTGGATGTGATGAGTCATAAAGGCTTAGGTGGGACGCTGAAAATTGGTGTAGTTCCAACATTTGCGACGCGTTGGCTATTACCGCGACTGTATAAATTTAATGAAATTCATCCTGAAATCACGATTCATTTGGAAACTAGCACCAAACCATTTTTATTCAGTGATCATATTTTTGATGCAGCGATCTATACAGGTACACCTGCTCAAGTTGAAAATTGGCCAAATGCAAAAACACATTATTTGATGAATGAAGATGTCGTGCCTGTATGTTCAGCAGATTTAATATTTAAGCATTTTCCTGAACTCAAAGGACATTCAGGTGAGTTAACACGTAGCTTATCCGCACAGGAAATCGCGCGCCTGCCTTTCTTACAACAAACCACACGTCCTTATATTTGGAAAGAATGGTTTGAAGTATCTGATCTAGATCATCCTTTTGCACTCGATGGACAACGGCACGAACTATTTTCCATGCTCGCTGTTGCAGCCATACACCACATGGGCGTTGCTTTAATTCCACAAAAACTGCTTGAAAAAGAACTCCGTTCAGGTGAATTAATCATCGCCTCAGATATTAAGCTGAAAGGTTCTCGCGCTTATTATTTTGTATATGCTGAACAGCAACAGTCACCATTGATTGCAAAATTTATTGAATGGTTACTGACAGAAGTTGAATTATCACAAAGCACTTTTATGAAATAAGGTTTAGATAATTTCAAATCTTAATTTTTATTTAAAACAAAGAAATTCAATGCAATCTGGTCAAATATATCTATCCAGTAAAACCGATATAACGTGAAATTTCTTGTCCACCTACAGCTCCTAAACTGGCTTTATAAATTGTAAATTCAGGATATGAACTGCTGCTTAATTCTTGGAAAATATTTAAACCTTGATCATCATGTGCATGAATTTCATCCACGCTACGTGACATGGTTGATTCAAACTCATCTGCAATAAACTCAAAACCTAAGTCCATCGCAATGAATAAGGTATGTTCACAAGGTTGTAAATACTGTTCCTCATTCCAATCAATCACTGCATGTTGGCAATGCGGGCATGTAACATTTTCTTGAGAATTTTCTAAGGTGATCAGTTGAAAAGCCATAAAGATTAGAACAAAATAAAATTATATTTTAAACGAGTTGGGGCAAATTAAACACTCGTTTTGGATTGCAATAAAGCAAGATTTTGAATAAATACAGAAATGAAAGACAAGGATATTATGTCAACGATTGAAAAAGCGATTGCTTTAGCAGCTCGTAAACACGCAGGTCAAAAAGATAAAGGAAATCAACCTTATATTTTCCACCCTCTCAGACTGATGTTCAAAGTGAAAACACCTGATCAGCAAATCGTCGCCGTTCTACACGATATTTTAGAAGATACAGATACGACTGTAGTCGATTTGATTTCTTTAGGATTTAGCCAAGAAATTGTCGATGCGATTGTTGCATTGACAAAGAAAGAAGGTGAATCACGTATTGAAGCCGCATATCGTGCTGTTAAAAATCCGATTGCGCGTATTGTTAAATTGGCAGATGTTGCTGACAACATGGATTTAACCCGTATTCCTCACCCTACAACCAAAGACCTTTTACGTTTAGAAGAATACAAACAGGTTCAATATATTCTCATGACAGCTTAAATGCATAAATTCACAATTAACAAATTGACTTAACGCAACAATTGAGTGTAAAAATGCCCAATTGTTGCAATTTTGGAATGTATTTATGCTCACTGATTTGGATGATTTTTACTGTTTTGGTCTTGTGGTCGAACATGGCGGTTTTAGTGCTGCTGAACGTGCAACCGATATTCCAAAATCCAAACTCAGTCGCCGTGTATATAACTTAGAAGAAAAACTTGGCGTCCGTTTAATTCAACGTAGCTCACGACATTTTGCTGTCACTGATATTGGAATGAATATTTATCGTCATGCCCAAGTCATGATGAATGCAGCCCAATCTGCACATGATCTTGTGGATCATTTAAGTGAACAACCTCGAGGTGTCATCAAAGTCAGCGTTCCTGTTTCTGTTGCACAAAATGAGCTTTCAAAAATTTTACCTGATTTTTTAAAAGCCTATCCTGAAATTAAAGTTCAATTGATGGTCAGTAACCGTAGAATTGATATTATTAATGAAGGCTTTGATGTGGCTTTAAGGGTTCGCGCAAGTTTAGATGATGACCCAAGTTTAGTCATTCGTAAATTTGAAAATATCGAACAACATTTATTTGCAAGCCAAGCCTATTTGAATGAGTTTGGAATACTGAAAAAGCCTGATGATTTAACTGAACATCGCATTTTAAGTATGGTCGATGAACATTTAGATCAACAAATGATTTTACATGATGCTCAAAACCAACAAAAAAAGGTCAAAATCAATCCAATTTTAATGGGCTCTGATCTAATTATGCTGGCAAAATTAGCTGTGCAAAACTGTGGTATTGCCCTTTTACCAGACTCGGTTGCCAGTGATTATGTCTTAACCGGTGAATTGGTTCGTGTTTTACCTGACTGGAAAGCACCGCATGGGATCTTCCATGCCGTCTATCCATCTCGTCGTGGACAATTGCCTGCTGTACGGGTTTTTATCGACTATTTAGTTGAGCATTTAAATAAACGTTAAAATTAACTTAAAAAATAATAAACTTATATTTGATTGATTTGTTTGTACTGACTTTATCGCCTAGCATCCAAATCAATCACTATTCTTTGATCAACACTGTAAAATATCAATATAATTCCTATTGATACATTTTTAACATTTCTGAGTGCTCAAATGACACCTTTAAATGCCAAGTCATTCATTCTCGATTTATTTTTGGCTTCTAGTGGTCAAACACTCTCAATTAAACAAATTCTCAATGCTGCAAAAATATTAGAAATTAGTGAAAATAATATTCGTGTTGCGGTAACACGTTTAAGCCATGAAAATATGATTGAATCTGTATCTCGTGGTCACTATAAACTCAGTACCAATGCTGAAAATTGGGGTTCAATTATTCTCCATCGTGATCATGCATTAAAAAGTAACCCCGATTGGAATCAACAATATATCGGTATTCTAACCACACATTTAGGTCGTACTGATCGCACGGCACTCAGCCATCGAGAAAAGATTTTAAAACATGCGGGCTTTAGAGAACTCGAAACAGGCTTTTTTATTCGACCTAATAATTTAACACTAAATTTAAATGAGCTAACTCAAAAGTTAGTGCATCAAGGATTAGAATCCGAAGCCAAATTTATGCTCATTGCTCAGTTTCCAGATAATACACAAAATAAAATCATAGACTTATGGGACACTCAGAAACTGAATCAACGCTATGAAAAATACACTCTACAACTTCAACAGTGGCTAAGCCATTACCAAACAATGAATCCAATCGAACGTGCAAAAACATCATTTTTACTCGGTAGAGAAACCATTGCACTCATGCTCACGGATCCATTACTTCCTTCAGCTTGGGTCGATACCGTTTTAAGAACTGATTTTTTCAAGGCTGTGATTCAACTCGATCAAATCGGACAAGACACTTGGCAACAGTTAAATCAAAAAGAAAACATTTAAAATCAAATGATTTAGTTTGTTAAGTTTAGAGTTTAGCGATGTTGTTTGAATCTTAAATCCATTAAATATTACATTTAAAAAATAAAATTAATTGACTGTAATATTTTATACTCTACAATCATTTTAGATCCAATAAAAAGATGAAAGGACTACAAATGAATGCCCGCATCAGCGTGACAGAATTATTTTCCAGAGAAGAAATTGATGAATTAACAACACCCTCAGACCTTGGTGGTTTATGGGCTGTGGGTTCAACATGGGCGGTTATTGCAGGTACATTTGCCAGTGTTGCACTTTCTTGGGAATATCTGCCCACTTGGGGCAAGGTTTTAATGATTGCTGCCGCTTTGGCTATTTTGGCAGGTCGCCAACTGTGTTTAGCTATTTTAATGCATGATGCTTCACACCATAGTCTATTTAAAAGCAAATGGTTAAATGATGCGACAGACTGGTTATGCGCCAAACCAATTTGGAATGATCTGCATAAATATCGTGCGCATCATATGCGCCATCATGCCAAAACCTCATTACCTGAAGATCCTGATTTAAGCCTTGTAGATAACTTTCCTATTTCAAAAAAATCACTTATGCGAAAATTTAGTCGTGATCTTACAGGGCTAACAGGAGTTAAATTTTTATTTGGTCGCCTACTCATGGATTTGGAGTTACTTGAATGGACGGTTGCCAATGATCAACGCAAAATTCCTGTTGGAAATCGTAATGCTTTGGACTTTGCCAAAACCTTAATCAAAAACAGCTCAGGTGCAATCCTGAGCAATGCAGCCATATATTACGCCCTAAAAAAATCAGGACATGCCAAATTGTATTGGTTATGGCCAATTGCCTATATCACACCATTTCCACTCTTTATTCGTATTCGTTCTATGGCAGAACATGCAGGCATGCAAACCAGTCACAATGCATTGACCAATACCCGAACCACCAAAGCCAATCTTATTGCACGTGCCTTGGTTGCACCCATTCATGTCAATTATCACCAAGAACAACATTTAATGGCTTCTGTGCTCTATTTTAAATTGCCACGGATGCATCAATTATTGCGTAAGCGTGGTTTTGTTGAACAACCACCCACTTATTTAGATGTCATAAAATTACTTTCTAATCAAAAAACAGAACCAGTAACAGCATGATCTTTTTGAAATAGGTGATATAACAGAAAATACCACCCACCCATTGTATTTTATTTATCCAACATTCATGCTACATTTTGAATTTGTAACTTTTTCAAGATAAATATGGCTGAGCAAATTTTCGCACTGATTGATATCAATAACTGCTATGTCAGTTGCGAACGTGTGTTTAATCCTCGTCTCAACAATAAGCCTGTCGTTGTACTCAGTAATAACGATGGTTGTGTTGTCTCTCGAAGCAATGAAGCCAAAACACTCAATATTAATATGGCTGTGCCATGGTATGAAATCCAAGAACAAGCTGAACAAGCAGGCGTCATCGCCTATTCAAGTAACTATGCGCTTTATGCTGATTTTTCAGATCGTTTTTTTAGAACACTTGAAACATTTTTTAGAGCTGAAGATTTAGAAGCCTATTCAATTGATGAGTGTTTTATTCACTTAAGTTCTTATCGAGATTTATTCGACTTAGAAGATTATTGTCGTAAGCTCGTTCAAACCATACAAAAATGGCTCGGTCTACCCTGTTGTATCGGCATTGGTTATAGCAAAACCCAAGCCAAACTTGCCAATCATTTTGCCAAGAAAAAACAGGGTTTTCAAAATGTATGCGACTTGACACAACTCGATCTGTGTAGTTTTGAAACCTTATTACTCAACACGAATGTCTCCGAGATTTGGGGGATTGGACGTAAAATCAGCAAACAGTTAGAAGCCTACAAGATTGAAAACTGTTATGACTTAACTTTTGCCAATGAACACCACCTTACAAGAGCATTTTCAGTACTCATTGGACGCACCATTCGTGAGCTAAAAGGTCAATCCTGTATCTCCTTGGATGACCCTGAAATTCCCTCTAAACGCATCTTATCTTCTCGTAGTTTTGCATCTGCACTCAATCAGATTGACATCATCAAACAAGCGATTATTTTCCATGTCAATCGAGCACATCAACGCCTAAGCAAACAACAGCAACTCTGTGCCGTCATCCATGTTTCTTTGTATGAAAAAATCCCCCAAGCACCCTATAAAAAATCACTTTCAACAGTTATAGGTTTAGAGTATGCAACTGATGATTTGCTCCTGCTTACACAAACTGCATTACAGCAAATCGATGTTTTATTTAAAGAAAATAAGAAATATGTAAAAGTTGCGGTGATGTTTTCTGCCTTGCACAGTAAAAACCAACACATCAATGACTTATGGCATCCTGTTCAATTGATTCAGCAACGTGATGAACTGATGAAAACTTTAGCGCAAGTGAAAAAGCGTTATGGCTCAGACAGCGTCCAAGTCGGTTATCATTCCAAAGAAAATTCATGGAAAATGCGTCAACAAAACCTCTCTCCACGTTATACGACTCGATGGAGTGACATCTTATGTATTGATGACTCTCACATGGCTGTTACACAAAATAAATGAATAGTTTGGTCACTCCGTTTAGAATATGTCGATAACGAAACACCTTCAAAAAATGTCATATTTTAACATTGCCATTTCGCTTCAAAATTAACATGATATAGCCCATACAAGGCACAGCATTTCTGCGACAATTCAAAGAAAATATAAAGTATTTGTGGAAAAACATGCCATAATATGCAAACTTTGCAGACATCTTGCAAAGATTTTTTGCAACTTTTGAATTGGAGCAGTCTCAATGAGTTCGACCATTTTGGTCATTCACGGACCAAACTTAAACTTGCTAGGAAAGCGCGAACCTGAGGTCTATGGTCACCTCACATTGGATGACATTAACCAACAACTCAGCAGCCAAGCTCAACAAGCCAATATGACTTTAGATACTTTCCAAAGCAATTGGGAAGGTGCAATCGTTGATCGTATTCACCAAGCACAGCTTGACGGCGTAAAATTTATTATTATTAATCCCGCTGCACTTACCCATACTTCTGTTGCTGTACGTGATGCGTTACTGGGCGTTGCCATTCCATTTATCGAAGTACATCTTTCAAATGTTCATGCTCGCGAAGCATTTAGACATCATTCTTATTTATCTGACAAAGCCGTAGGCGTAATTTGTGGTTTAGGTGCTCAAGGTTACTCTTTTGCATTGAATTACGCGATCGACAAAATTAAATCTTCAACCCAATCATAATTTAGGAATACAAACACATGGATATTCGCAAAATTAAAAAGCTCATCGATTTGATGATCGAATCTGACCTTCAAGCGATTGAAGTTAAAGAAGGAGATCAGTCGATTGCTTTAACACGTCGTAATCCTGTGGTTGCTGGTGTCGCACCTGTTGCATTGCCTGCTGCTGAAGCGCCTGTTGTAAAAGCTGCCTCTCGTGGTGCTGTAGAAACTTCACCAATGGTTGGTGTGTTCTACTCTGCTCCAAGTCCTGGCGAAGCACCGTTTGTCAATGTTGGTCAAACTGTTTCTGCGGGTGAAACTTTAGGTATCATCGAAGCAATGAAAATCATGAACCCGATTGAAGCGACTCAAAGCGGTGTTGTTGAAGAAATTTTAGTTAAAAATGGCGATGTAATCCAATTCGGTCAACCTTTATTCCGCTATCGCGCGTAATATTTAGGGGGTTGATATGTTGCAAAAAGTTTTAATTGCAAACCGAGGTGAGATTGCGCTGCGCATCACTCGTGCTTGTAAGACTTTAGGAATCAAAACTGTCGGTATCTATTCAGACGCTGATAAAGATTTAATGCATTTGCGCTTTTGTGATGAAGCTGTATGTATTGGTCCAGGTGCAAGTAGCGAAAGTTATTTAAACATTCCTGCCATCATTACTGCTGCGGAAATTACAGGCGCAGATGCAATCCATCCTGGTTATGGTTTCTTGTCTGAAAATGCTGAATTTGCCGAAATCGTAGAAAGTTCTGGTTTTATTTTCATTGGTCCACGTCCTGAACATATTCGCCTCATGGGGAATAAAGTTTCTGCGATTATGGCGATGCGTAAAGCGGGTGTACCTACCGTTCCTGGTTCTGCTCACGCAGTAACACCAAATAATGCCTTAGCCGAAGCGAAAGAAATTGGTTTCCCTCTGATCGTCAAAGCTGCTTCTGGCGGTGGTGGTCGTGGGATGCGTATTGTTGAACGTGTCGACACTTTACTTGAATCTGTTCAAGCAGCACAACGTGATGCTGAAATGTGGTTCGGTGATGACACTGTTTATATGGAACGTTTCTTACAAAAGCCTCGCCATGTAGAAGTTCAAGTATTGGCTGATGGAAATGGCGAAGCGATTCATTTGTATGATCGTGACTGTTCATTGCAACGTCGTCATCAAAAAGTACTCGAAGAAGCACCTGCTCCAGGTTTACCAGAAGAAGCACGTGCGCATATTTTAGAAGCATGTGTAAATGCTTGTAAATTGATGCAATATCGTGGTGCGGGTACGTTTGAATTCTTATTTGAAGATGGTGAATTCTTCTTTATTGAAATGAATACACGTGTTCAAGTTGAGCATCCTGTAACTGAACAAGTGACAGGTGTCGATATTATTGAGCAACAGTTACGTATTGCTGCGGGTCTAGGCTTAAACATCACACAAGATGAAGTTCAACTCAAAGGTCATGCGATTGAGTGCCGTATCAACGCCGAAGATCCTTCAACATTCTTACCTTCACCAGGTAAAATTGAAGCATTCTATGCGCCAGGTGGTGCAGGGATTCGTTTAGACTCTCATATCTATGAAGGCTACAACATTCCGCCATATTACGACTCAATGATTGCCAAATTGATTTCACATGGTAAAGATCGAGATACTGCGATTGCACGTATGAAGCAAGCTTTAGATGAAATGATTTTGACTGGAATTAAAACCAATATTCCATTGCATAAAGATTTGATTCTTGAAGATAAGAACTTCTGCAAACAAGCGATGGATATTCACTACCTTGAAAAACACTTACTTAAACAAGTGCAAGGTCATGAAAATGATGCTTAATTAAAAGCATCTGTGAAATAAAAAAACCTCTGAAAAATCAGAGGTTTTTTATTCTATAAGTAATAATAACTGATTATTTCAAGTTAAATAAAGTACTTAAGGAAGTACACGGTTTAAAGTTGCAAAACACTGATCACCTTTATCAGATGCACAGAAATTAATTTGGTTCTTATTGATCCATTTCACAAAGTACTGAGAGACCTCCCCACTTTGATCTTGTTTCTGACCAGAACAATCTATCTCATTATTTTCATACTTAATCTGCATAATCAGTACAGGTGGCTTTTCTAATGTATTGTCTGGTGATGGTTGATAATCAAATAACCCTATTGACCATTCTTTACCACTATTAACAACGACTTCATTTTGACCACGAAAATTATAAAACTCAGTACATTTCTTATTGTTCGGAATTTCCATCCCCCATAAACCCAAAATTTCAGGGCGCGTATTTATACGAATATAACTGGTTTTATTGGTTGCAGTCACCGTACTCGCAGGCGCTGTCTGCACTTGAGTAGCCTGTTCTGCTGCCATCGTAAAGCTTGAAAAACTAAGGAATAAAGCTGTTATTAATGCTGTTTTTTTCATACCAAGTCTGTATGTCATATTTCATTTGTCATAAATTAGCATATATTCAAAATAAAACATGTAAAATTAACCATATAAGAACAATATTCGTAGTTATTTATAATATATATTTTTTTTGTAATAAATTTACAAACTGCGACGAAAGCTATTGATTTACAGATATAAAGAGATAAGATTATCATTATTCACTTATTAAAATATAACCATTTTTAAATATTGGTTTAGAATTTAAACATTCATAGCATTAGGTTAGCGAATTGGTACAGGCTATAACAACTCCACATCAGCGACTTAAAGACAATATTTCTGCTTTTTTTATTATAGCAGCGATTATTTTCGTCACAGCTTTAGCGGGGATATTAGGTAGACCATTGCTCTTTCTTGCTATTTTTTGGCCAGCCAATGCAATTTTACTTGGGCTATTATTAAGATTTAATTCACTCAAAAATATTGGTGGTTGGCTTGGTGCTTTTGCAGGCTTCATGATTGCAGATTTACTCACAGGAAATTCATTCTTAGTCACGCTGTTTTTAACCATAGCAAACATGTTAAATGCGCTCGTAACACTCATTTTAATACGCTTGCTGAAACTTCATTATAAACAATACAATAAGGGTTTAACTTTTCTTTACTTATTTACCATTAGCGCCTTTGGTGGTTGTTTAGCTGCTGCAACATTTGCCTGTTTAACCGTTCCTCATATGCCAAACACTTTTATGTCCATGGATCGTATTTGGGTCGATTTTGGTATGTGGTGGACAGGTGAAATTTTAAATGTGATTGCATTTTTACCTATTATCTTAGCCATTCCAGACAAGACTACCATCCAAAACTATTATCAAGATTTTCAACAAAAAACTTTTCAATTCAAAACACTTCTCCCTTTTCTCGGTGTTATTTTATCGGTTATTTTAACCCATTTTTTTATTGGTCCAGGCGCAATCATGTTTCCGATTGCCGCATTGGTATGGGCTGCATTAAGCTATAACCTCTTTTTTGTCGCCATTATCAACTGCGTAGTTTGCATGCTTTTGTATAATTCGTTGACTGCATATTATATAGAACAATCCCCGAATGCTTATTTGGCCACTACACTCTCCGTTCGCATCGGATTATGTATGCTTGCCTTAGCACCACTGACATTGGCGATTATTAGTTTAAATAGGCAAAAACTGTATCATCAAATTTTATATCTCGCCAATCATGATGGTTTAACAACAGCACTAAACCGTCGATATTTCTACGAAGAAAGCGAGAAAACGATTATTGAAGAAACCGAAAAAAAACAACATGTTCAAAGCGTAACTGTTTTACTTCTCGATTTAGATCACTTTAAAAAAATTAATGATCAATATGGACATACCATTGGTGATTACGTTTTGCAAGAATTTACTAAACAAGTGAAAGCACAAATCCGTAGTGATGATTTATTCGGACGCTTAGGCGGTGAAGAATTTGCGATTCTATTCAAGAACTTAAACTTAGAACAAAGTATTCAAATTGCACAACGGATTTGTAATACTGTATTCACCACACCTATTCTTTTAGATGATGGTCGAATATTAAATATTAGTGTCAGTATTGGGTTAAGCTACCAAACTCTGCCCTATTGTGTTCCATTTCAACAGTTGATTAAACGAGCAGATGATGCACTATATTTAGCGAAAGAAAAAGGACGTAACCAACTCTGTATTGATACGGAAATCCAACAGGATCATCGACTTTTACCTCAATAAATAAATGACAAAGGACTGTAATGAAATTCAACGAGTATATTCAATATGATGGTATAGGATTAGCCAATTTAGTGAAGAATAAAGAGATCCAATCTCATGAGCTATTAGAAGTTGCCATCGGACGTGCTGAACAGGTCAATCCAAAAATTAATGCGATTGTCATTCCCATTTATGAACATGCTTTAAATAAAGTAAAAAATAATCAAAACGCTTCTTCTAATACCTTTTCAGGTGTTCCCTTTTTGCTCAAAGATTTACATCAGGAATATGCTGGCGTACCAATTTCTTCGGGTTCAAAATCATTTAAAAATGCAAAATATATCGCAACAGAAAATGCTGAAATCGTCAATCGTTGGGAAAATGCTGGTGTTATCACTTTTGGGCTTACTAATTCACCTGAGTTTGGGATCAAAGGAATCACTGAACCTGAAGCATGGGGAAGTTGTAAAAATCCGTGGAATCTAAAACATAACAGTGGTGGCTCTTCTGGCGGTTCAGCTTCTGCGATTGCAGCAGGTATCGTACCGATCGCAGGTGCAAGCGATGGTGGCGGTTCGATTCGTATTCCTGCATCGTATTGTGGTCTATTTGGTTTAAAACCAAGCCGAGGTCGTACACCCTGGGGACCTCAATTCAGTGAAGCCATGTATGGGGCTGCAATGCAACATGTACTATCAAAGTCTGTTCGTGATAGTGCAGCCATGTTAGATGCAATTCAAGGTCCAGACCAAGCTTCGTTATTTAATATTCAAAGCCCAAGTGAAAGTTATTTACAAGCGATCTACAAATCGCCTAAAAAATTAAGAATTGGTTTTTCGACTGAATCTCCAATTGGCACGTCTGTTTCAAAAGATGCGATTCAAGCAATTCAGCATACTGCAAAACTTTTAGAATCATTAGGTCATCACGTCGAAGAAGCTAAACCGCAAATTGACGGTATGCAACTTGCCAAAGACTTCATCACTACATGGTTCAGTCAATGTGCTTATACCGTGAGTCAAGTTAAACAGCAACTCGGTGCAACTGATCGTGATTTTGAGTTAGATACTTTAGCCATTGCCGCTTTTGGTGCAAAAGCTTCTGCAACAGACTATATTCACAATCTGAATAATTGGGGCACTTATGTCACTAAAATGAATCAGTATTTTCAACAATATGATTTACTTTTACTGCCTTCTACAGCCTCTGTTGCCCCTAAAAATGGTGAAGTGAAAACACCTGCTTGGCAAATTCCAATTTTGAAAGGCTTGCTTAAAGTAGACAAAGCGCATTTATTGGCAAAAGGGAAATTAGTCGAGCAACTCATTAAAAATAATTTGCAATGGGTTCCCTTTACCCAGCTTGCGAATATCACAGGTTTACCTGCAATGTCTGTACCGTTGTATTGGAATAAAAATAATCTGCCTTTGGGTTCTCAGTTTATTGCACCTTTTGGGCGTGAAGATCTTTTATTACAGTTAGCTGCTCAATTAGAACAAGCTCAACCGTGGAATCCAAAATATAGCTCCATTCAATTGTAATTTTCACAGAGGAATAGAGACAAGAATGAGCAACTCGTGTGCTCATTCTACGATTTTCTCAGTATGAAAAATCTATATTTTGAGCGCAACAGTTGTAAAAATCCAAACGATTGCAATATTCGCAAGTAACACATGCAATATCATCTTTCTATACTTGGTAAATTCAGCATTTAAATCACGCTTTTGCAGGCGCATGTATGGTGTAACTTTTTCAGAATCAAAACTATAAACAAAAAATACTAAAAATAGAAAACCTAATAAAAGTGAAAAATACGCTGAGTATTTAAGCAAAGTTGTTTTAAGATAGTTCGTATAATTTGCCTTTTCATAAGCACTTATATCAAAAATAATCGTCTGAAGTTCACTATTTTCATCGAAATAAGTCGCATCCATGAAAATATAATCCCGTATTTTTTCAGGTGAATCAGGATAAAAACGTGTTAATAATTTTATCGTTTTAAACTGATTGCTTGTATCTTCAAATAAAGAACAAACTCCGCTTGTATAGTCCCAACAGGATAATTCTGTCAGCAAGGCTTGATCATTTCCCTGATTGCAGAGTATTGCAACATAAGCTGATTTTCGACCATTTTTAGGCACATACTGGTACTGCACTTCACTTGGTACTTGATATTCGATAATTTTCTCAGCACCCACTTTGAGCAATCTATAATCAAGTGTTGTATGAATTAGGACAAAAAATCCGACAATATTAAAGAATAATAATCCTTTAAATGATTCTTTAATCCGTTCAATCTTATGTTCTTCGCCTTGTGTCGCAGTCATTTTGACAATATCAATAGGTCATTCTAAATTATAAATATTCTACTAAAATAATAGCTTAATATAAAATTATAAAGCGTTCGCATCGTATTCAATTCATATTCTATACATTATTGCCAAAAGTGAATTGCATGATAATTCAATCGAATTCATAATTTAATTTCTTCAATACATCAACAATCCAATGCTTTATATTCTTCTTGCGTTCATCGGCATCATTTCTGGCATGATCAGTGGTGTCGTCGGCACGGGTTCATCAATCATTCTTTTACCGATATTGGCTTATATTTTTGGTGCGAAATTAGCCGTACCGATCATGGCCATTGCTTCGATTATGGGAAATGTTTCCCGAGTCGTGATATGGCGTAAAGAATTAAACTATAAAGCATTTTGTCTATTTGCCAGTTTAGGTATTCCCTGCACCATACTCGGTGCAAAAACCTTGTGGATGATTTCTCCAAAATTATCTAGCTTGTTTATTGGTTTATTCTTTTTACTCCTTATACCTTTGCGTCATTGGGCAAAGAAAAATCACTATCAACTTAAAGATTGGCACATGGTGATTGCAGGTGGCATTCTAGGCTATTTAACAGGTGTCGTATTTTCGACAGGCCCACTTTTACTGCCTGTATTTAGTAGTTACGGTTTAAGCAAAGGTGCATTGCTCGCGACTGAAGCGGCTACATCATTTGCCATGTATTTAAGTAAAAGTTTTACTTTTGGTGCTTTAGGCGTTTTAGATTTCAAAATACTCATATCTGGTATTTTGGTCGGTTTAACACTCATGATTGGCAATTACATTGGCAAAGTTTTTGTATTGAAAATGTCTGAGCACACATTCAATCTTATGCTCGATGCGATGTTATTGATTGCCGCATGTTCAATGCTGATTGAGGTGTTTATGCATTAATCTTTGCACATGAGTCATTGAATGCTAAATCACACAAATCAGAATATTTCCTTTGCATAATCTTAACGTTCATTTTTCACATAAAAAGAGATGAATTAATACACATCTCTTAAATAACGCTTTTGTTCAATAAGTTGTTCAAATTGGCGCTGACCTAAAATTTCGATCAAAGCTGTTTCAACACCTTGTGCCATGCCATGCAAACTACCACAAATATAGATTGAAGCGCCTTGTTCAATCCAAGTTTTGAGCTGTGTAGATTTAGCAATTAGACAATTTTGTACATATTTTTGCGTATTTTCATCTCTAGAAAATGCCAAATCAATTTCAGACAAAACTTCATGTTGTTGCCATAGGCTCAGTTGATTTTCAAAAATACGATCTACGGATTGCTGACGCTCACCATAAATCAGCCAATTCTTATGTAAACCTAACAATTCACGTTGTCGAATATGCGACATTAAACCTGCAATGCCTGAACCATTCCCAATCAAAATAATCGGTGAATCATTTTCAACAAGGTGAAACGCAGAATTTGAACGGATACGACAATCCAATTGATCACCAATAACTAAAGATTCAGTAAGATAACCCGAACCTAAACCCAGACCATCTTCATTGATTTCCTGACGCACCACCAGTTCAAGTTGGTTTTGAGTTTGGATACTGGCAATTGAATATTCACGAATCGCTAAGTTTTGAGCCTGCTCTAGCCATTGCTCAATATTTTGCGAATTGTCAAAAGTTCGTAAGTTTTTAAATTTTAACCACTCAAAAATGTCTACACGATCCAAACCTATTTGTTCAGTAATTTGAAAATGCTGAACAAATGCATCAATTTGAGAAGCGGTATTGGCACATTGAATTTCGAGAATATCGCCTGATTTCCAATTTACCCCATCAAACTTATTTAATTTATTAAGTTTCGTCAAAACCAAATGAAACATTGGATGTCCCAAACTGCCACGATTCAATAGATGGCGTTCAGACAATATAACTTTTTGAAATGGTTGTTGTTCCAATGCAATCATATCTGTTTCAGACTGATCTAAGACTTGATTTAATTGCGACTGCCAAAACTGTAAATCAGTTTGACTTAATTGATCCACACAGACTATCGGAAACCAAGCTTGGGCATTGTTGTCTGCTAGCCATGCATCTAGTCTTTTTCCAAATTCACAAAAATTTGAATAGTGTCGATCGCCAAAAGCCAAAATTGCATACTGAATGTCATTCAACTCAAATGACTTTGTCATTACATTTCGAATAAATTGACGCGCTGTGTCAGGTGCATCACCCTCACCATACGTACTGACTAACCATAAGATTCTTTGATCATTTTTGAATAAATCTGCTTTAAAGTCTGCAATATTCAGTGTTTGAACAACATGACCAGCAGCTGAAAGTTGTTGTGCTGTTTGCACAGCATAATTTTCAGCTTGACCAGACTGACTTGCATAGACAATTAATATTGGATGATCAGCCTGTTTTAACTTTTCTTTTGACTTTGACTTAAGCAAAACCAACAAGAAAATGACGTTTAAAATCAAAACAATGAGCAAGGAAATTAATACGATCAGTACAGCATGTGTCATTGTTCTAACCTTATACCACTGACCAAACTAAAAGCATCAGAATTGCCAAACTCAATATCGTCAAAACAATATGGGTTTTTAAGCGGGTTTTGATACTTAAAAAGAGGATATAACCTGCTAAAGACAATAAGGTGATAATGATCGCACTTAGATCAATCAACCAAGACCATGCTTTTCCAGAGTTTTTACCCCGATGCAAATCATTAATAAATGAAACCGTTGAAGCCGGTTTAACTGTTATTTCAGCTTCCCCAGTATCTAAAGTCACATAAATATCAGATATTCCCGCAGGACTTTCCATATGGATCATGACTTCATTGTCCATCACTTCACCACTTTTATAACGTCCGACAAGCTCATGGTTCTGACGTATATAATCCACGATTTGCTGACTCGGATTCTCTTCTCCTTTAATCTGGGTGAGCAATTGCGGAGGAAGTGTGATGGTTTCGGTATTTTCATCTTTTGACGGCGTAAACCATTCAGGATGGTTCAATAGTAGACCCGTCACAGAAAAGAAAATAAGGACTATAAATGCAAATGCTGACAACCAACCATGCACATAACGTGCATGGCGGTAAAAATCTCGACGTTGATACACTATTAAATTCTCTTGGTGAATGTTTTCATTAATTCACTTTTTGGAAATTCAATTTTACAGCACCAATTTCCTTTTGCGCAGGTAAATTTTGACTAGACGCTTTGGCTTTCACATCTAAGTTAAAAGTTTGGTATGAATGATCACCATGTTCACGTGAAGTTTCGACATGGATTTGATATTGTCCTGCTGCAACAGCTTTGCCACTGTCATCTTTACCATCCCAAGCCAATTTATAATTCCCAGGCTGACGTGATGGTTTAGCAACAGCGTCTAAGTTTGGCATTTGACGACCATAACGACGCCACCATACATAGTTTGAATTAATCCATTTTTCATCTTTACCCCAAGCAGCAAGGGTACGGACTAATTTTTTATCACTATCGGTTACCCATACAGACACATACGGCGCACGATAGTTTTCGACTGCAATTTTAGGAATCGTAAAATCAACTACGGCCTGATAACCTGCTGGCCATTTTGCAGATGCATTGACTGCAACATTTTTAAAATCAGCTTGTTGTGGAAGTTGTACCAATGCATTCCACCCCGTAGATTGGTGTGTTTGACCATTGGCAAGTGTTAACTGAGCTTCATAACCAACTAAAGATTCAATCAGTTGCATACCTTCACTTGGTGTCATTGCCACTAAAGCAGTTGCTAATGCATCGGCATCAGCAGCACACGAACCGACAACCACACATTGTTCAACATGCTGTACAGGCAAACCTGTTTGTGGATCGAGTAAGTGTGATTGCCCAGCTAAGTCACGATAGCCTTGACCACTAAAAGCCACGGCTTGATCATTTAACTTTAATACTTGGCTCGGAGCCGCATTGTCATAATGATTAAATGCATCTTGCGCGCCAACTTGCCAACCTGCTTGACTTGGAGATGAGCCCCAAACACGCATATCGCCACCAATATCTACTAGAATCCCTTGTAAATGAGGGACAGCTTCACGTGCAGTAATTAATGCACGGTCAATGATATAGCCTTTGGCATAAGCATCTGGGGCAAAAGCGACAGCTGAATCCATTTGAATATTTTTTGAATCAGCATCGATTTGTACATGACTTTCTTTTAATTGTGCAATCAATTGTTGACGAGTATTTGCATCAACTTCAAGCACACCATGTGCCTGTTGCCACATGCTGATTAAATTGCCTAAACGTGCATCAAAAGCACCACAGGTTTGGCCACGCAATGCTTCACACGCTGCAATGACATGATATAAATCAGAAGATGCATTGATTTGTTTTTGTTGGTTTAATTGAGAAATTTCGCTGTCTGCCTGCCAAGTCGACAAGACTTCATTCAATCGAGCAATTTCATTTTCAATGGCTATGGTTGCACGTTGCGCATCTTGCTGAGATGTCCCTGTGATCACTACATCCAAAGATGTTCCTAAAACATGATCACGATGAAAATGATGACTTTGTAATTGAACATTTTCAGACGGTGTTGCTTGTGCATTCGTCGTCGTAGCAAAAGCATTTAATGGAGAAATCAGTGCGAGTGCCATTACCAGAGGTGATAAACGAAATACAGCGCGAGTTGAGGTTGAATGTCGACTTGAGAATGACATACCGATAAGCTCCAAATTTTTTTAAAATAATATTGATAATGAGAGTTGTTATCAAGTACATTATTGAAAATTTTACACTCTTAATGACTCTTGGAAGAATTTAAAATGAATCAATGGTTAAAAATCGCACTCCTCTCAGCACTACCTGTTGTCGGTTCGGCTCATACAGTCAGCCCTTTTATTCTGCCTGAAGTTTTTGACACCAATGCTTCACCGAATGTCAGTTTCCAAAGTGCGATGACACTCGAGAAATTCTTTGTTCCAAGTTTTAATTTTAAAACGACGTATATAATCACAGATCCTAAAGGTCAAGACAGTAAAATCAATCCTGCAGCTGAATTAAAACGTTTTAATGTTGCTGAATTTGACTTACCGAATGATGGTACATACCGTATTCGTACAGAAAATGCTTTAGGCAACGCGAGTAAATATGCATTGGTTGATGGTCGTTGGTTACGTGTACGCCCTGCACGCCCACAAAATGCCAATGCTCAAGCACCTAAAGCAGAGCCTGCTAAAACTGAAGCAGAGAAAAAAGCGGCTGCACCTGCTCAACCACCACGTGTGATTTCTGCTGATCAAGTCCCTGCTAATGCACAAACTTTTGAAACTAAAAATAATATTATCGCTGAAAGCTTTGTAACTAAAGCAAAACCAAGCCCTGTACCTGCTATAACGAATAAAGGTTTTGAAGTTAAATTTACAACGCATCCAAATGAATTATTTTCAGGTGAATCATTAAAGGCTCAAATTTTGGTGAATGGTAAACCCGTACCAAATCTTGAAATTGATGTGTTTAAAGGTGCGAGTAGCTATGAAGCAAGTGCTTCACGTGAACAACCACATGTGAAAACCAATACTAAAGGCGAATTTGAAGTTAAATTTGATAAAGCAGGTATTTATTTAATTACAACATCTTATCCAGAAGCAAATCCAGACAATACTAAAAAACCTGCAAGCGAAATTTACACGTATGGCTTAACTGTAGAAGTTGCAGAATAAGTTAGTCATCTTGCATTATTAATGAACAAACTTTGACTGATTAATATTGGTCTAAGCAAGTTAAATGCGATATTTCAGAATATGGAATATCGCATTTTTTCTTTTACATTCGATGAGTTGCAATTGACTCTAGGCGAATAAAGTTTTTTATTTGAATCAAATATCCGTACTTTAATGATTTAACAAAGTCAAATTAAGAAAGTTTGGATGGGTGTGTTAATAAAAGCATTGCTAAAAGCTATCATGCAATTCTAAAACTCAAACCATAAATGTGTTAAGCATCAAATTTTACTTTAGCATTTTTTGTCATAAGCAAATCAACAATCAAGACAACCACTTATACAAAAAAGTCATAAGATATGCCTGTTTTTCGATATTCGGCAATAAGTCATGTTTGGTCCCGTTGAATTTATTATGGCTGGCGTTCTCGTCGGTTTCTGTGTTGGCATTACAGGTGTAGGTGGTGGTTCACTCATGACCCCAATCCTGATTAGCCTTTTTAGGATTGAACCTCATATTGCCATCGGGACTGACCTTTTATATGCAGCCATTTCCAAGTTCTGCGGTTCAATGGTACATGCCAAAAAACTCAATATTGTTTGGCCCATCGTTTTATGGTTAGCACTTGGCAGTATTCCAGCATCATTTATTACCCATTGGGTGTTAGACACTTACTTGAGTGGTTCATCTAGCTACAAAGTCGTGCTCACTACCGTACTTGGTTTTATGCTAACGATTACGGGTTTATCTATCATGTTCCGTGCGCGCATTGAAAAGCTCTTTGCCAAGTTTCGTGCTGAAAAACACGACCTCAATGAAGCAAGTAACTTTTCAATTGAAGGTAAAAAATTATATGTGGTGATCATGGGCGTTGTCTTGGGCGTATTTGTGACCCTTTCCTCCGTCGGTGCAGGTGCCTTTGGAATCATGGCTTTGATTCTTATGTTCCCCAATTTACCCATGATCCGCATCATCGGTTCAGATGTTGTCCATGCCGTATTACTCACTTCAGTTGCAGGATTTGCCCACATGACTTCGGGTAATGTTGATTTCCACCTTCTGGGTTGGTTATTGGCAGGTTCAATTCCAGCGATTATTGTCGGTACATTGATTAGCTCAAGACTACCTGAAAAAATGATCCGTAAAATTTTAGGTGTTACCCTCTTTGCGCTAGGTGTGAACTTTATTTTACACCCAGTGAAAGAGAAACCTGCTGCCAAACCACAAACTGCGATGGTGGTGCAAAACCATGCACAACATCAAGTTTAATGTTAAGCTGTAATTAATAACTAATAATTATGAATTGATCGCGAAGTTTTAATACGTTATTTATGACAAAACCTTGATCAATTCATGTTATATTCTGACCACTAAAAATACTTTCCGTATGTTCTAATACCCAGTGACGGCAATGAATACATTAAATTCAAATCCAATTACTCAATCAGATATTGATGACGTGAATGTCCAAAGCATTCAAACTCTTGTAACTCCAGCAGAACTTAAAGCTGAATTACCTTTAAACGATAATGCCTACCAAACTGTATTGCATGGTCGTGAAACAGTACGCAATATTTTAGATGGTAAAGATAAACGTCTATTCGTTGTGATTGGTCCTTGTTCTATTCATGATCCAGTTGCTGCACATGATTATGCAGATCGCTTGAAAGTGTTGAGCGAAAAAGTTAAAGATACCTTGTATATCATCATGCGTGTTTATTTTGAAAAGCCTCGTACAACAGTAGGTTGGAAAGGTTTGATCAATGACCCTGATATGAATGATTCTTTCAATATCGAAAAAGGTTTACGTTTAGGACGTAAATTATTGCTTGAGTTGAATGAAAAAGGCTTACCTTGTGCCACTGAAGCACTTGATCCAAACTCGCCACAGTATTATCAAGATTTAATTTCTTGGTCTGCGATCGGCGCGCGTACCACTGAAAGCCAAACACACCGTGAAATGTCTTCAGGACTATCTTCACCTGTTGGTTTTAAAAATGGTACAGATGGTGGTTTAACTGTTGCAACCAATGCGATGCAATCTGTAAAACACGGTCATAGCTTCCTTGGTTTAAATAACGAAGGTCAAGTTTCTGTTATTCGTACCAATGGTAACCCTTATGCACACGTGGTTTTACGTGGTGGTAATGGTAAACCGAACTATGACGCAGGTTCTGTTGCTGAAGCTGAAAATGCACTTGCAAAAGCCAAAGTTAGCAACAAAATCATGATCGATACCAGTCATGCCAACTCAAACAAAGATCCGTACTTACAACCTTTAGTATTGAAAAATATTACTGAACAAATTATTGATGGTAACAAATCAATCGTCGGTTTAATGGTGGAAAGTCATATCAAAGGTGGTCGTCAGGATATTCCTGCAAATCTTTGTGATCTTGAATATGGTAAATCTGTGACTGATGGCTGTATCGACTGGGAAACCACTGAAAAAGCATTGCTCGAAATGGATGCAGCTTTAAAAGAAATTTTGCCAAATCGTTAATTGAATGCAAAACGCCATCTACATAGATGGCGTTTTTGTTTATGATGTTATTGTTAATCAAACCTGTCTGTAAGAATGCTATGAACGAACTTGAACAACAACTCAGTCAAATCGCAAACTTCCAATTTGTCCACGAACATCTTATGACGTCTGGTCAGCCGACTACGGAACAACTTAAACAGATTAAAGAATATGGTGTTGATACAATCATCAATCTAGCTTTTACCGATGCAAATCCACATCTTGAGCATGAAGATAAAATCTGTGCTGAACTTGGACTCAACTATATTCAGCTCCCAATTCTGTGGGATACGCCTGCCGATGACCAATGTTTGTTTGTTTTAGACTTAGTTGCACATTTGGTTCAAGAAAAAATGGTTTGGGTTCATTGTGCCAAAAATATGCGTGTGAGTAGTTTGATCTATTTATATCGTCAATACTTTATGGATATGGATATGCCGACTGCACAAGAATTGATGCATCAAATTTGGGAACCGAATGAAACATGGACAGGCTTGATTCATGCCGTAGCGCTACAACTGCAAGGCCGTAAAGCGACTGAGGATTTACAACATTCATTGATGCATGTAGATCAGTTTTCTTAAAAATATAACACCTTTGATATCTTTGACCGATTTTCAATATAAAAGCATCCAGTATGATAAAAAAATAAGCGCCCTTAGGCGCTTATTTTATAGCGATCTGAACAATCTGATTCTGCTTAATGAATCAATAATTGTTTGATCAATGGTAAGTTTGCTGAACTTGTCGCAGCCAAGATCAAACTATTATTGGAGAGTAAACTTGTCCATTTTTGATTCCCACCCGTCCCGCAGTTATAACTAATCAAACGGGCACGATTGTTATTTAAATAGCCATATTCTAAATCAAAACATTTTGAACCTTGTTCAATGCGTTGTAATGTAGAATTAATCATCCAAACCTGCGCTGAACTCTCATTATTACATGATGCAAGATTGATCACACCAGCCTGACTTGCTAAACATTGATCCATATATTTCTTACTATGGATTTTACCCATCGCATCATAAATCCATTGTTCAGAGTCATCCCCAGTACAAGCACTTTTACCACTGATGTAGGCATTTAGCTTGCCATCAGACAATGTTTCTACCTTCAAACAGTTGGTTCCATTTTTTAGACTAGAAACTTCATTTAAATTAAAATCACCTTCTAATTCCAATTGTTTTACAAAGGCTTGGAAGGCTTCAATTGCTTCAGTGTTACCACTTACAAGATCTGAACGATAGACATTCACCCAACGATTTAAACGATAGAGCTTAATCTGTTGTTGTGTATAACGGATGACTTCAGATTGCGCATTTGCACTAAGTTCATCTTTAAATAAACGATAAGAATCGAACAATAATCGTGCTTGAGCATCTAGTTTCACTACAGCCTTACCCATATTTGCGACAAGTGCATTGTCCAGTTGTGGCATTTCTATCGCTCTTAAAGCTGAATAACCCTTTTCACGACCAATTTCAACAAAAGGGTTCATTGGTACATCATTGATAGGAATATCAATGTTGGACAATTGAATTGCCTGCTCACCTTCTTTTTGACAGTATAAGTTGACATGTCTAGGTTGGTCTTCTTGTGCCAAATTGATGTGAAACTTATTGGCATTACCCGCGTCTTTACCCGTCATACGATTTGGAGAAAGAGCAATATTTTCAGCAGGACGTCCTGAATATTGAACATTCAGCCAGCAATTTGCAGCTGTGCTATTGGTATTGGCTTGTGGTAAATTAAATACATTACCCCAGTTTCCACGTGCTGCTGGATAAACAATTCCAACTTGTTGTACAGGATCATAACCACCCAAAATCGTATAAACTGGCACACTGAACAAACGTGGTTTTAAAAAGTTTCCATCTTGGCTGTTGTACCAAACATAGCCTGACTGTGGCACTTTGGGTTGGGCATTTTCCATTGTACGAGTGGTAGGATTCCATTTTTTATAGCCTGTATTTGAATCCTTATCCCAAACATATTTATCAAATGCAGGTTGAATTTTCAGCCATGTGCTATATCCAGTATAATGTGTGTACTTAGAAATGCTACTTGCAGAAGCCCCCCCTGACATCGCATCCCAACCATAAGCATATAGGTTTTGGAAATTTGGTACACCATTGCTACCATCACCTAGGTTGGTATTGCCCCAGTTAAGATTGCCACGCATTTTGTTACGATATGCGATATACCCCCAACCACTGTCCGCATGATGTGCAGCCCAGAAGTAATTACTCCCCGACTGACCTGGATAATGCCCGAGCCCGTAATGGTGTCCAATTTCATGACTAAATTCATTTCCAATAGAATCAATCAATGTCAAAATACCATTACCACCACTTAGCCCGTGGTTTGATTCACCATTGGCATATTTACCACGTGCATGATGAATCACTACACTTTGAGTCACTTGTGGTTGATCTTGACTCTGCATAGATGAGCTTGTTACCCCCCAATTTGCAAGGTTAATACCTGTACTAAATGTTGATTTAGCAGTGTTTTCACGCATATCACCGCTATAGACACCACCATCCGTCACACTGACAGAATCATAAATCGTACCATTGGCCACCATGACCCTATCTAATTTCATTTCATCGTATTTGCTCACAATCATTCGTGCAGCAGGGATGGTTTGAAAATAATCTGTGCCCGCTTTTTCAGGCTCAAGCAACATATAGTGTCCACTTGACTGTGGTGCTTTGGTCAACAAGCCTAAACGAATACTTTGCACGACCAACTCACCTGGTGCTGCAAAGTCAATGTCTGCCTCACCTAATGTTCCACTGCGTTGATGCTCAGGATCAACGACTTTGATCGACAAACCTGCTTTCACTTCTTCCCAAGTTAAAGCTAGACTCCATGCTTGTTTTGAATAAGATACTCGTGGTCGACTGTCATTATTCGATTGATCCGAAACAGCTATACGGGAGGGTTCCTTTAATTTAGCAGTCCGGACGAGTCGACTCCCTTGATAAATCTCTACTTGTAATTGATCCAAATCCCCCATTGCTGGATGAGGTGTCACCAAAAGTAAAGCCTCTTTTTCCGAGGTTAAACGTGGCATTTTATCCTGTTCATTATTTTTGGGATTAACTACGTGGCTTTGTGCAAATTGCACCATTGCATTAAAACTACCAATTAAGTCATTACGCAATAAACGATTTTCACCCTGTGCATTAAAATCGTAAAAGCCAAGCAAAGTTTTTTCAGTAACATCCTTCTTAGGCTCAGGATATTTTGAAATTGGTGTACTCGGGCCAATTGGCGTACTTGGAATACTGGTATCTGGCTGAATTGGTGTACTTGGTCCAATTGGTGTGCTTGGAATACTGGTATCTGGTTGAACTGGCCTACTTGGTCCAATTGGCGTACTTGGAATACTGGTATCTGGCTGAATTGGTGTACTTGGTCCAATTGGTGTGCTTGGAATGCTCGTATCTGGCTGAACTGGTGTACTCGGGCCGATTGGCGTGCTTGGAATACTGGTATCTGGCTTTTCATTTGAACTACCTGAACCATTCCCCGACGAATCACCACCAGTGGAGTCACCTGAGTCATTATCTGATGAACCTCCACCAGCAGAGCCTCCTGAACCACTACTTGACGAACCGTCACCAGTAGAACTATCTGAACCATCTCCAGGAAGCTCATTGGTTCCATTTCCTGGATTTTCTGGTACTTTCGAAGGTTTATCTGCTTCATAATAACCTTCACTTCCCCCGCCTCCACATGCGATTAACATCGCTGAAAGCGTACAAACTGTTAAGTACTTAAACCTTAATTGCATCACATATCCCACCTATATTTATAACGCTTTATCTCTATTTTTAATTTTTGAGATTCAGTTAAAAATTCATTTTTTTCAACATGTTAAGATAACACAATACCTAAAATTAAGTATTTTCATTTTTATTTAGGTCAGAGAATTATTTTCTGAAATTATGATTAAAAGCAGAATAAGAACTTATATTTTCATATTTATTATTTTTAAAATGCGCATAAAAAAGAAGATCCATTTACATAGATCTTCCTTTTAGAAATAAGTATTTTTATAGTTGAATTTCGCGATTTATTGTCGAAACTCACGAATTGATAAATGTCCTAACTGACCGCGCCAAATCCATTTTAACTGGCTATCATCAAAACTATCGCCCTCAAACCATACAAACAAGCCTTCCATCATTTCAGGCCAATCTGTTTGATCGATATGAGTACGCTTTGAAATCACCGCAATAATTGCAGCTAAAATCGTATCATGACTAACAGCCAAACTGATTCCATTAATATTAGTAGGATGCGTGTCATAAATCAGCTCTAAGACATCCACAACACCATTAATTGGGTGTTTCATTCCAGGCAAAGCATTATTCACAAAACTATTGATAAAGCCCAATGCACCTTGTTTACGAAAATAAGGTGCTGCCTGCTTAATATCGAGAACAAAACTACCAGGTTCTACAAGCAAACCTTTTTCTACAATTTCAATGTGATGGGTATTATTTTCAGGTGAGATGTAATCCGCTCCTTGAATCATCAACGCAGCGGTATCGACACAACGTTGAATCGGGCTAGAAATACAGTGCTGAATCACACGGTCTGTATTATCAATTAGATAAGAGCCCCAAGCTTGAGCCAAATCACGACCTTGCGTCGTCAATTGCAAATCATAACCAGCCAAGCCCTGCCCACTCACCATTTCACGAATCGAATGCCGAGTAAATAATGTGACAGGTGTTTTTGCATCAGGCAATAAATCGATTGCTTTCAGCATGCTTTTCGGCAATAAATCTAAAGCCATAACAACTCATAACTCTTTTTGTGACCTGCTCCACTATAACATAAGGAGCGAAAGCCTCAATCTAATCTAAATCAATTCCAATTGCTATAAAATTGATATGCTTATCGCACTAAAGGCTAACATTGGATAAGGCTTCTAAAGCAATTTGTTTATTCTCTTGATTTCTATAGGCAATAAAGCCTTCATTTAACAAAGTATCTCGCTGATTATAGGTGAATGGCACAGCATCTAAACTCAGCAAACCACCACCGATACTTTCTAATAACCCTTGCCCTGCACTGGTATCCCATTCTGAGGTTGGGTGAAAACGAGGGTAAATGTCAATTTCGCCCTCAAGCATCATACAAAACTTATATGCACTGCCTGCTTCACGACGAATCACAGGTGATTCTTGTTCTATAAAATCAATATATTGCTGATATTTTGGATTCTTACTACTGTGGCTTAAGCCAACTTGGATTGCATCTTGCTCTACATCTTTAAACTTACAATAGCGTTCCCAAGTATTTTGGGTAAATGAATATTTATAAGGTAATTCAGTCAGATAACCGATATACATGACTTGTTCAGTTGGTACAGCGATAATCGAAAGTATAGTTTGATGTTCTTGAATCAAACTCAGGTTAATGGTGAATTCATCACGCTCATGAATAAATTCTTTCGTACCATCCAATGGATCTAGCATCCAACAAGTTTGCCATTCATAACGATTGGAATTATCACTTTCTTCAGACAGTACAGGAATGTTCGGGGTAATTTCAGCCAGTTGTTTAAGTAAATAATTATTGACGCGTAGATCTGCTTGCGTCACTGGAGAATGGTCATCTTTTTCATCAATTTTAAAGGCTTTTCCATCGCAATAATTTTGATATTCTTCAAGTAGGATTTGACTTGCGTGTGCCAAAATCGGCACTAATTTTAAAATTTGTTCATCTTGTGGTGCGTGTGTAGTGATAAACATTAGGATTAACCTAAATGAAGTCTGATATATGCTCAAGCCTAGCACTTTTTTATGTTAAATGCATGAATTTGAATATTTACAAAAGCTCTCTACGCAAATCGATTTTTTAGTTCAAAGCATATTTCAAAAGAATACAGAAAGTTCCTTCTCCCTTTGGGAGAAGGCTAGGATGAGGGCCTTTAAAAAAACCTCTCCCACTTGCGAAACGATGTTTCTCATCCTTAAAGGAGAGGGAACATTCAATATTGATTCAGAACTTGCCGAAACTAACATTCGCATGAAGTCTAATATGTTATGCAAAAGTATGAGTATGATCTTAAGGTCAGCATAAAACTACCCAATACCCAAGCAATTCACTATACTAAGCCTTGATTTAAATGCACTTGAAAGTTGAATGATATGAAACCTATTGTGATGTTTGACATGGACGGAACACTGCTCGATTTAGCTTTTGATGATCTCATTTGGAACACCAAACTGCCAGAACGCCATGCAGAAACACATCAATGCTCACTCGAACAAAGTCAGGCAACCTTAAAAGCATTCTATCAACAACACAATCACACCCTATGCTGGTATTCATCAAAATACTGGACAGAAAAAGTCGGTGTCGATGTTTTAAAACTGCAATACGATTATCAAGATAAAATTGCACCGAGAATCGGATGTTTTGAACTACTCAAAGAATTAAAAGCACAAGGTTATCGTTGTTGGTTACTGACCAATGCAGATCAAGCAGGTTTGAAACTTAAACTTGAAAATATTGATCTCAGCCCTTATTTTGAAGTGATGATCAGTAGTGAAGAGATTGGATATTCCAAAGAATTCGTTGAGTTTTGGCAAATTCTACAAGAGAAACACCCTTTTGATCCACAGTATGCCTGTTTGGTGGATGACACTGCTCCAGTACTCAAAGGTGCTGAAAAGTTTGAGATTCAACATTTAGTCACCATTACCCAACCATCAAGTGGACGCGCTGCACGTCATGCTTTAGAGTTAGAATACCCTGCAATCAATCAGTTAACTGAACTTTTACCATTATTAGAGAAAATTCAAAATAAGGATGTCGATGTCAAAACAGCCTGAGAAACAAGAAGTTGAATCAATGCGTGTGGACAAATGGCTTTGGGCTGCACGCTTTTTTAAAACTCGTTCAATTGCCAAAGCGGCAATTGAAGGTGGTAAGGTTCACCACAATAACGAACGTGTTAAAGTTTCTAGAGAAATTAGAGTGGGAATGGAACTGACCATTCAGCAAGGTTTTGATCGTAAAACAGTGGTGATCAAGGCACTTTCAGCAGTTCGTGGTGGTGCACCAATTGCACAGCAACTTTATGAAGAAACCGAAGTCAGTGTTGCTCGACGAGAGTTGATTTCTACCCAAAGAAAATTGCATAATCTTGCCCGACCTGATCATCGACCAAGTAAAAAAGATCGACGAGATATCAGTAAATTTAAACAAGAAAATGATCAACAATTTGACCAATCTTGGTCTTATGATGATGACTAAATTGGTTTAGGTTGAGCGCGACACATTATGTCGTACAAATGTTTTTTTAACTTCTTTTAATATAGAACCGTTTTTTGTTTTCTGTCACTATAACTGCCGTGGACGAAAGATCTAATTTAATCACATCCACTTAAGATATTAGTCACTGAAAAGATAAGTGAAGCACATCGTTTTTGAGGTTTACGAGATGGATGATAACAAAAGCAAGGCGCTCAATGCTGCCCTAAGTCAAATTGAAAAACAATTTGGTAAAAACACGGTGATGCGTTTAGGCGACAACACTGTTCAAGCGGTTGAAGCTGTATCTACAGGTTCTTTAACACTGGATATTGCACTTGGTATTGGCGGTTTACCGAAAGGTCGTATTGTTGAAATTTACGGCCCTGAATCTTCTGGTAAAACCACAATGACTTTACAAGCCATTGCGCAATGCCAAAAAGCAGGTGGAACTTGTGCCTTTATCGATGCTGAGCATGCTTTAGATCCACAATATGCACGTAAATTGGGTGTAGATATTGACAATCTTTTGGTATCACAGCCTGACCACGGTGAGCAAGCACTTGAAATTGCAGACATGTTAGTACGCTCTGGTGCGATTGACATGATCGTTGTCGATTCTGTTGCAGCGTTAACACCGAAAGCCGAGATTGAAGGTGAAATGGGCGACTCGCACATGGGCTTACAAGCACGTTTGATGAGCCAAGCATTGCGTAAAATCACAGGTAATGCCAAGCGTTCAAACTGTATGGTGATCTTCATTAACCAAATCCGTATGAAGATTGGTGTGATGTTTGGTAGCCCAGAAACCACGACTGGTGGTAATGCATTGAAGTTCTATGCTTCTGTGCGTCTTGATATTCGTCGTATCGGTCAAGTTAAAGAAGGCGATGAGATCGTCGGTTCTGAAACACGTGTCAAAGTTGTGAAGAACAAAATGGCGCCTCCATTTAAAGAAGCTTTATTCCAAATCATGTATGGTAAAGGTGTTAACCATCTTGGTGAATTGGTTGATCTTGCTGTTGCACAAGAATTGGTTCACAAAGCAGGCGCTTGGTATTCTTATAATGGTGATAAAATTGGTCAAGGTAAAAACAATGTGATTCGTCACTTAGAGGAAAACCCTCAATTGGCGAATGATCTTGACCGTATGATTCGTGAAAAACTATTAACAACCGCTGTTGTGACTGAAGAAAAAGATGAAGAAGAACCTGAATTCTTAGATGTTTAATTTTATAAATTGATCTTCTAAAAAATTAGAGTTCCATAAAACGCCTTTCGGGGCGTTTTTTATTTCTAAGTCTTACTTTTATTGTATAGTTCGACTTGAATAAATATGATAAATACTTATGCTTTGAAATCAGACCGCATATTTACAAAATTTGAATAACAACAACCGAATCACCTTAAATTGAATCATTATGCAAAAAATATTAAAACGACTTTGTGAATCACTATTCTTTCAAGCACCGTCGCTTTCAACAGCAACTTTAAAACAGCATTTTGAAAATAAAACCATTCTGATTACGGGTGCAAGCTATGGTATCGGTGAAGCATGTGCGACTTTATTAGCACCGACTCAATGTCAACTGGTTCTAGTCGCACGAAGTACAGACAAACTGACAGCTTTACAAAAGCAACTCACACAACAAGGTCAATGCCAGATTGAAATCATCAGTGCTGACCTATATCAACCCACTGCTGCTGAAGACATTTTTCAAAACTTAAAAGCCAAAAATATACAAGTCGACATTCTGATTCACAACGCAGGAAAATCAATTCAACGCTCAGTTTGGGAAAGCTTAGATCGCCCACAAGACATTGATCGAACGATTCATATCAACTACATCAACCCTGCTCAGTTAACACGCCTATTACTACCTGATCTTAAAAAGGCGCAAGGTAAAGTCGTGATTGTATCCACCATCAATGCCAAGTTATTTGCCCCACCACTATGGTCAAATTACCAAGCGTCTAAAACCGCGATGCAACAATGGATTCTATCCATTCAGCCAGAGCTTGCTGTGTATGGTGTAACAGCAAGTTTGATTTATCTGCCACTGGTACGAACACGTATGATCGAACCAACAAAGCAATATAATCAAATGCCTGCAATGCAAGTTCAAGTTGCAGCTCAAGCGGTGCTTTCAGGTGCTATTTCCCATAAAAGACAATGGCAACCTTGGTGGCTTCCCTTTGCAAGTGTATTGAGTAAAGTTTTTGCTACTCCAATTTATTATTTTTACCTACATTGGCTTAAACGGAAGCAAAACTAATGCAAAGCTTGGTGTCGACGAAATGGATATTTTGGATTAAGTGGCTACTCAGTCTATGTCTAAGTTGTATCAAGCATGGCGTTCATTTATATAGCCTTTTAGATGCATTGACACGGATTCAGAAAGATAAGATTGCCGTTATTATTGATGATCAAAGCATTCCTTATAGCGCACTCAAACAAAGAACCGATCAACTGATTCATCTCTGGAACTCCCCAGAAAATAGTCCATTACTCCCCCAACAAATCGGACTATTATTACAACAAAACTTAGATGGACTTGCATCTTTATTTGCACTCAGTCGCTTAGGTAAAGACATTATTATTCTCAATCCTAATTTAGTCATTGATAAATTGCATGCATTGATTGAACAAAAACAACCGTATTTGATTGGAAATTTAACAACACTCAATCAACTACAAGTCAAAAATAGTTTCGCTATTCCAACAGTACAAGATCTAGCACAAGATCAACAATATTCCCCTATTCAAGCAGTATCAATCAGACCTTATTATTTCAATAAAATCAGTGTCTGCTCTTCAGGCTCTACAGGTGTGCCTAAAGTTGCTACCCGCAAGTCCAATCCATTACAAAGTTTGCCTTTATTAGACTTACTCTTGAGAAAATTAAAGTTTCTTAAAATTCAGAAAATATTTGTTATGACACCGATTTGCCATGCAGCAGGTTTGACCGCAAGTTTAATGGCTTTTAGTTTCAATAAAACGGTCATTTTACAGCAACGTTTCAATGCTAAAACTGCCAGTCAGCTGATTGAACAACATCAAATCGACAGTTTGAATTTAGTTCCCACGATTTTATATCGCCTACTGACGTCTAATGCACCTTTAAAACCTGTCAAATATATCATTTCAGGCAGTGCGCCATTGAGTCGTCATCTCATCCTACAACTCGTGAAAGAATATTCTAATATTCAGCTATTTAATCTCTATGGTAGTTCAGAAACGGGGATTAATCTTTTTGCAACACCTGATGATCTAAAAAGTCATCCCGAAAGTATCGGCAAAGCCATCAAAGGTGTTGAAGTCAAAATTGCGGATCATGATGGAAATATTTTAGCACCTGAGCAAATTGGAACCCTTTGGACAAAATGCGCATGGTCGATTCGTCCCAATCAATGGATGCACTGTGGTGATTTAGCCATGTACGATCAGCACGGTTATTTCTATTTAAAAGGTCGCCAAGATGACATGTTGATTTGTGGTGGTATCAATATCTATCCGATTGATTTAGAAAATATTCTCTACCAACATCCAGCTATTCAATATGCCCAAGCTTATGCTATTTCTGATCACGAACTTGGACAATGTTTAGCAGTGAATGTCATTTTAAAATCATCGATTGAAATTGTAGAGCTACACGATTGGATCAGTCATCATGCACCACGATATTTAAGACCTAAAACCATTCAAATCATTGAAAATATTGCGACTGATAGTATTGGCAAACCAATTCAATAAATAATACGCATTCGTACAGCATTTACACTGTTAAATAAATAGATTCAGGCTAAACTTAAATCTAATTTGTAAATCAATTCTCGTTGTTAAGTGATTATGAGCCAAGCTAAATTTCCCAAAATGTTAGATTATGAAAAATTAAAACAGCAATTTGGAGAATCCTCTACTGAATCGAATAGCCGTTCAAAATACGTGAATCACAAATCTGAGCACAACATAGAAAATAGTCTTGAAGAATGTACAGAAATAGACATTAAACAAAATACTGATCAAAGTTTTGAAAATAGTTGCAATATACAAGATGAAAATGCATTTAATGCTGAACAAGATCTTGCGCCTAAACCTAAAGGGCTGACAGGCACACGCTTACGCTCTTATGCCTTTGCAGTACTGGCGCGTAAAGAATACTCAAAAGCAGATTTAATCGAGAAATTAGCCACTTGGGCGCAAGATCGCGATGAAGTCCTGACTTTAGTTGAAGAACTTTCTGCTAATCATTACCAAAGTGATCAACGTGTGGCTGAAATGACCGTACGAAGCCAAGTGCGTAAAGGCAAAGGACCCAATCGGATCAAACTCGCCCTTCGTGCCAAACATTTAGATAAAGAGCTGGTCAAGGAAGATATTGCTGAAATTGATTGGTATGAACAAGCCTATCAACTCAAAGTTAAAAAATATGGTACTGACGTCAGCAAAGATCCGAAAATCAAAGCCAAACAAATTCGCTTTTTACAATATCGTGGTTTTGAAATGGATGCGATCATGAAAGCAATTTCGAAAAAGACAGATGAATGATCAAAAATTTGATGAATAATTTAAAATTAAATTTTTAGAGATCGTTTAAATAGAAATGAATTAGAGAATCTAGAAATAAAAAAAAGAATAAAACACTATATTATAATTTTTAAAACTGGTGGCAACCCTACTAGCAAAACCTCGGCACATCGTAATTCTGATACCGTTGCTACCTTCCGGTCCTGGCGGGGTTTTCAGAGTACAATTGCGAAGCCACCAGCAGGGCTACCATTGCAAGAACAGAGTATAGAGATTTTTTATTTTCTTTCAAGCCAAACATTGTCTTTTTCACAAGTTATTCATTCGTTTGCTTATTTCACAATCAAAATACTTATAAATGGCTTTTAAACATACAATTTCAAACCATTATAACGATATAAATGAGTTGGCTATCAGCAAATAATTTACAGAAATCTTCATAATTGAATGAAAATTATCTCAAGATTGTAAATGCGTCTTGCAATTCATTCCCTAGCCGTTTTTAATGAGAGCAATTATTGATTTTCAATACGTAATTCTACGATTTGAAAAATTTTGACTTTAATGGATTTAAAATGATGCTAAAAAAGCATGCCCTATTTTCTATTGCACTACTCAGCTCTGCAACCTTATATGCAATTCCAATAGAATCTCGTGGTCTAAGTGATAGCTCGACATCAGCCAATAATATTACAAATTCAGCCTCACCAATTGCGGGTAATATGAACTGGGATCTGATGCAAAAAAACCAACAACTAGAAAATCAAATCCGTGAATTGCGTGGCAAGATCGAAGAGCAAGATCATGCAATAGACCAACTCACAAAAGAACTTACTAATCGCTACACCGACTTAGATCAACGCCTTGAATTATTAAACCAAAAACTAGAACCTGAAAATACAGAGCAAACTGCAGCCCCAGCTGAAAACACCTCATCAACAAATGCTACCTCGGCAGATAACAATACAGCTGCTGTCGTACCCGCAAAGCCTATCAACAATACAACCACACAGAAGCAAAATACGACAGCTACAGCCGAAAACAACACCAATACCAGTGATCCAATCGCTCTTGAAAAAGCAGCTTATACCATTGCATTAGATGCGTATAAAAAAGGTGGTGCTAAACAAGCCATTGCACCAATGCAAAATTTTATTAAAAACTACCCAAACAGCATCTATACAGGCAATGCGCATTTTTGGTTAGCAGAATTCAATCTCGCGATTGAACCTGCGAACTATAATGAAGCAAAGAAAAATTATGAAACAGTTGCGTCAAAGTTCCCAAACTCATCCAAAGCTTCACGCGCTTTATATCAGCTTTATAGCATTGCCAAAGATGTAAATAAAAACACCCAAGCAGCGAATGTCTATAAAACCAAACTTTTAAATACCTATCCGAAATCTGAAGAAGCAGGTTATTTTAAAAAGAGTTAATTGACGTGCAACCCATTATGAATTGCCATAAAAAAATGCCTCAATCAATGAGGCATTTTTTATAAAAACAATATAGAAATCAATAAGCTTAACGAACAATACCACGTTTAGATTCTAATACAGAATCAATCAGCAATTGTGCTTCTTCAACCTCAGGTAAAATATCTTGGCGAATACGCTCAATGGCTTGCTCAGTCGTTAAACCTTCTTTATAGATCAGTTTAAATGACTCTCTTAAGCCTTGAATCACATTCTTAGACCAACCTTTACGACGCATTCCTTCAACATTCATACCAAAGGCATGTGCAGGATTACCTGATACCATCACATACGCAGGAACGTCTTTAAGAATCAATGAAGCTCCACCAATCATGCTATAAGAGTCAATCTTACAGAATTGATGAATGCCAGAATTTCCACCAACAATAACAAAATCACCAATGTGGACATGACCCGCAATACCGACATTATTTGCAAATATATTATTGTTTCCAATAATACAATCATGCGCAACATGGGTATTGACCATCAATAGGTTATTACTACCTAGCTTGGTAATTCCTTTATCCTGCACCGTACCACGATGTAAACTGCAATGTTCACGAATTTTATTGTTATCGCCGATTTCCAACCAAGTTTCTTCGCCTTGATATTTTAAATCTTGGCAAACTTCACCCACACTGGCAAACTGGAAAATTTCATTATTTTTTCCAATTCGAGTAAAACCACCAATCACAACATGCGAATGGAGTTTAGTGCCAGCATCAATCGTCACTTGAGGACCAATTATGCAATAAGGTCCAATTTGGACATCGGGTGCGATTACCGCAGAAGAGTCAATAATCGCTGTTGGGTGTATTAATTCGTTACTGCTCATGCCTGCTCTAATTTCTGATGAGAAATGATAATTTCAGCGGTTGCTGCTACCACGCCGTCAACACTGGCAGTACATAAATATTTGTAAATGCCACGTTTTTGCATAAGTAATTCAGATTTTAACACGAGTTGATCACCCGGTACGACTTGTTTTTTAAATCGAATTTTTTCTGCGCCAGCAAATAAGAATAAAGAACCAGGTCTTGGTTTTTCATTATTCATGATAAAACCAAGTACACCTGAAATTTGCGCCATTGCTTCCACAATCAAAACACCTGGCATAATTGGATAACCAGGAAAATGACCTTGCATAAACTCTTCATTAATTGAAACGTTCTTGTAACCTACAATCCCGTTTTCTGAAACTTCTGTTACACGGTCAACGAGCAAAAACGGATAACGATGCGGAAGATACTCACGAATCGTTTGAGTTTGCATGGGTAATTCAGGAACCGTAAAAGGTAAAGATTTAGATTCAGTCATAATTATTTACGCGACTTTAAAGTTGATTCAATGGACTCTAATTGAGCCTGCATATGATCTATTTGTTTCACCAATTTGGTCAATGGCACATCTGCTAATTGTCTCAGACGAACAACTGTTCTTTTCCAATGGTTTGTTTCAAATTGCCCTGTTCCAGATGAATAAGAACCAGCTTCAGAAATATTTTTTGTCACCATTGACATTCCAGTAATTGTTACATTATCTGTGATATTAATGTGACCAACCACACCTACAGCACCCGCAAGAATGCAGTTTTTGCCAATCGTCGTACTTCCTGCAATACCACACTTCGCAGCAATGGCTGTATTCTCACCAATCTGTACGTTATGTGCGATTTGCACAAGGTTATCAATAATTACACCATCATGCAGAATTGTGTCATCTAAAGCACCACGATCAATACTACAATTTGAGCCGATTCGGACATCATTTCCAATTCGGACAGAACCTAATTGCGCAATACGATTCCACTTCCCTTGGTAAGGTGCAAAACCAAAACCTTCGCCACCAATCGCAGTATTTGAGTGAATGCGTACACGATCAGCAATTTTCGTTTGACCCGTAATCGTGACTTGCGAATCAATAAAGCAATCTTTACCAATTTCAACACCATCATCTATACGTGTATTAGATTGAATAATGGTATTTACCCCAATTACGCAATCATCACCAATCACGACATAATGACCGATATAAGCATCATCAGCAATAATCGCAGATGGGGAGATTTGCGCAGTACTTTCAATACCACGTTTTAAAACTTTAGTTTCAAATACATGAGTTAAAATTGCGAAAGCAAGATATGGATTAGCAACGACGATAAAATTATGATGTGTTGTCAACTGATTTTTCAACTCCGCGGTGACAATTAATGCCCCTGCTTTCGAGTTTAAAGCTTCATTTAAATATTTATCGCCATTCACAAAAGCAATATGATTTGGCTGAGCTTGTTCTAAACTGGCAAGACCATTTAGAACAAGATCAGATTGACCAATTAACTCACCTTGAACAAGTTGAGCTAATTCATCGAGTTTATAACGATGTGATCTCATTGATTATTTAATTGCATTAACCTTTTGGATCATTTTAGCAGTTAAATCATTCTTTGCGTCATAAGCAAGTGCTGAATTTTTATTCAAAACAAAGTCTAAACCTGCTTCTTGGCGTAATTGTTCAGCAGCTTGCTTCACACGCGTCTCAAAAGTTGCATTGGTGTTTTGAATTGTAGTTTGCACTTTAGTTTGCACGCCTTGTTGAATGGTTTGAAACTCATTCACTTTTGCTTGGTATTGTGCATTGATTTGCTGCACATTCGCACCTTGAGCTTGAGCCTTCTGTTTTAAAGCTTCAATATCTTTGGTAATTTGTTCAAGCTTAGTCGTTTGAGGTTTAACAGACTGTTCTAAGCTCGCATTTTGCTGTTTTAAGTAAGTACTACTTTCAACCACTTTCTCTAAGTCAACCACACCAAAACCTGCAGCTTGAACTAAACCTGCAAAACCTAGACCTAAGCCTAAAACTGCCATTTTCATTGTTTTCATACATATTCCTTGTTCATATTCACTATAAATAAGAGATCGCACTTAGAAAGTACGACCAATCTCGAATTGGATGTTTTTGGTTTCATCACCTTGCTTATCATTCAATGGATATGCATAACTGAGTGAAAGTGGACCAATCATCGTAATCCATGTAAAACCTACACCGACACTATAGCGCATATTGTTGAAATCAAAGTCGTAATTGTCTTTACAGTACTGTTTAGCATCCGTTGGGGTTTTAGAACCATCTAAATAAAGATCACCAGTCGCTGTACTACAGTTCGTATCAAAAACTTGAGCACCTTCTGCAAAAATCACAGGACGAATTTGACGTGCCCAATCCCCTTTGAATGGAACAGGTAAGGCTAATTCAGTACCAAATTGAATCAGCGCATTACCACCCACTTCTTCTGGATCATAATCTTTAGTTTTACGCTCATTATAGGTCACACCTGGGTAACGCGGACCCAAGGTACTGTTGTCATAACCACGTACAGATCCAAAACCACCCGCATAAAAGTTTTTATAGAATGGCAAATCATTACCATAACCTAACTTTCCATAACCACGCCAAACAAAATCATGCCCCAATGGGAAGTATGTTTGCGCATCATAAGTGACTTTTTGATATTCAACATCACTGCCAGGTAACGCAATCTCGGCATTAACACGATGTGAAGTCCCCTTAGTTGGGAACATCGGACGGTTCAAGGTATTATATGACCAGCCTAGATTTAAATTATAAGTAAGATATTTACCTTCAAAGGCATCCTTATAAGTCTCTTCAGGAACTTTACACTTTGTTCCCGTAACGACATCTTTACCAGTTGTTGGATCTTTCTCAGTAATCTCCTCTAATTGACTTTGACCTTTATCATCTGTCGGACAATATGAACTAGTATGAGTTGATTTACCACCATTCGCTAATAAATAATCGCGAACATAAGTTGATACATAAGCACCCGTCGTTACTTTAGTTTGATCAATATTTAAACCCGCACTAATGTTTTGATTTTCATCGATTGGATAACCAAAAGTAATCCCACCACCAATACTATCTGTTACATAGTTATTGACGTTATAGTCATCATTTAGCTTAGTTTTACGGTAATACATATTATAACCACGACTTACACCATCAATAGTGAAGTACGGGTCAGTCACACTTAAGTTATAATAATCTTGAGTTTCAGAACGTGATAAATCGATCGCAACACGATTGCCTGTTCCCATAAAGTTAGTTTGACTCAAACCAGCTTGGAATGTAATACCACCACTTTGCGAATAACCCACAGCCAAAGTACTGGTACCTGAATGTTGCTCTTCTACAGTGATATCCAAATCCATTTGATCTGGTGTATTTGGAACACGCGTAGGTTTAATATCGACTTTACTAAAGAAACCTGTACGCTCTAAACGCACTTTTGACAAATCAATCTTTTCATTACTTGCCAATGCGCCTTCCATTTGACGCATTTCACGACGTAAAACCTCATCAGCAGTCTTTGTATTACCTTTAAAGTTAATACGACGTACAGTTACTTGCTGACCCGGATTGATATAATAATTAAGATCCACAATATGTGTTTCATTATTAATTTCAGGAACAACATTCACTTCAGCGTAGTAATAGCCCGCATTACCGTATTTACGTAAAAGTAATTGCTTAACGGCATTCACTTTTTCTTGAGAATAGGTTGAACCATCTTTATAAATTTGCAGTGCTTTTAATTCATCTGGTTTATACAGTGCATCACCAAGGAATTTCGACTCGCCAAATTTAAATTGCTCACCTTCATTTACGGAAACTTCAATAAAGATATGCTTTTTATCTTCACTCAAATTTAGATTTGAGCTATTCACATCAAAGTTGATATAACCTTTATTCAGATACAATGCGCGTAATGATTCTAAACTTGCAGACATCTTTTCACGTGCATAACGGTCATTACGTGAAAGTACTGACAACCAGCCACTTTCTTTAACAGCAAAAGCCTGTTTAATGTCATCATCAGAAAAAACCGTATTACCAATTACGTTAATGTCAAATACTTTCGCAGACTTACCTTCATTAAAATTAACATTTAACTCTACACGGTTATTCGGCTGTGCAACTTGGTCTACTTTAATATTTGCATCGTAACGACCTTGTTGAGCATATTGTTGCTCAAGCTCGGTCTCTAGCGTTTGCAATGAAGATTTTTTGAGAACTTCACCCTCAGCCAATCCCATTTTCTTTAAACCATCTTCCAAAGCTTCTTTTGGAATCAGCTTATTGCCTTTGAAATTAATTTTTGAAATGACTGGACGCTCAATCACCTTAAAAACCAAAACGCCATCTTGGTTAGATGCTTGAATATCATCAAATAAATTAGAGGCATACAATCCGCGAATCGAATCCGCAATCGCAGCATCATTGACACGGTCACCACTATTTATTGGTAAAAGTGCAAGAACATTTTGTTGCGTTAAACGAACCAAGCCATCGACACGTATATCACGAGCAATGAACTCATCTGCCGCTTGTACTTGCTGTACAGCTGCCATAGCACTAACGAGCGCCAATGGCATAAATAAATGTGAGTGCTGCATGCCTATTATTTTCCAGTAAGTTAATCCGCTATTACGTTATAAACGCATAAAATCATTAAATATCGCAAGAAGCATCATGCTTCCGAGCAATACCATACCAATTTTTAGTCCAACCAATTGTATTTGTTCAGAAACAGGCTTACCACGAATTGCTTCAATTATGTAATAAACCAAATGACCGCCATCTAACATCGGGATTGGCAATAAATTTAAAATACCCAAACTTACACTCATCAAAGCCATAAAGGAAATAAAGGTTTGCCACCCCATTTCAGCACTTTGGCCTGCAACCTTAGCAATGGTAATTGGACCAGATAAGTTATCCAAACCAATCAAACCGCGAACCATTTTCACAATAGAATTCAGAATCATGGCTGAAAGCTGTCCAGTTTTTTCAACTGCAACAACAAATGCTTCAGCAGGATTATATTGAATCGTTTGCTTATATTCCGCAGGAATCGAAAGTTTACTTGTCTGAGCTTGTACACCTAGCATTCCCGTCACGTTCCCCATATTGTCACGTTTGCCTTGTGGCATGACTTGTAAATGTACAAGCTGTCCTTGGCGCAACACATCAACATTAAGTAACTTTTCAGGTGATTTTTGTACCACATCTACCACATCAAACCAATCTTTCATTTTGACTTGATTGATTGAAATAATTTGATCACCTTCTTTCATACCTTGGCGAATCGCAGCCCCATCTTCACTCAACTTATACACAGTCGCAGGAATATGTGGGCGATAAGGAGTAAAACCTAAAACATCAAAAGGTGATTGGCTTTGATCCTTTAGAAATGCTTGAATTGGCAATGCAAAGCTTTTTGCCTGACCGTCACGTTCCACTTGAACATCGATATGTCCAGTTTCTCCTACACGATCAACAATGGCATAATTGAGTTTTTCCCAAGTCGTTGCCTGAGTGCCATCAATAGCAACAATTTTGTCACCCACTTGCATTTGAGCAGTTGCTGCAGGTGTATTGGGTAAAATCGCACCAACACGTGTATTCAACTGTTCTTGCGCAGGTAAAAATAAAATCCAAAACAATAAAATCGCAAAAATGAGATTAATGAATGGTCCTGCTGCAACAATGGCAATACGTTTCCAAGGTGATTGACGATTAAATGCATAGGGTAAATCTTCTGCACTGACATTGCCTTCACGCTCATCCAACATTTTGACATAACCACCAAGTGGTAATGCTGAAAGTTGGTATTGGATACCTGACTTCTTTGATGTCCATTTTAGTAATGTTGGTCCAAAGCCTATAGAATAAACCAAGACCTTGACACCCAGTTTACGAGCAACCCAATAATGACCAAACTCATGAATTGCAATCAATGGGCCCAGTAAAAAGATCGCAGCAACAATGATAAATAGAACACTCATGATCAGCTTTCCAATTGTGTAATACGTTGCGAAGCAACTTGTCGAGCAAGTTGATCTGTCTGCAAAATCGTGTCAATCGAGTCTGCTGAACCATTCTGAACGTGATTTAAGCTATGTTCAACCACTTCAGGAATATCTAAAAATCCAATTCTTTCTGCTAAAAATGCGGCAACAGCCATTTCATTGGCAGCATTCAGAATTGCAGGCGCTAAGCCACCTTCTTTCATTGCATTACGCGCTAAACGAAGCGATGGGAAACGCACAACATCGGGTTCTTGAAAATCAAGCTGAGAATGTACAAATAAGTCTAATGGTGGCACATGTGTAGTGATACGCTCAGGCCATGCAAGTGCATGCGCAATCGGCGTACACATATCAGGATTACCCATTTGAGCCAAAGTTGAACCATCCACATATTGAACCATTGAATGAATAATACTTTGTGGATGAACGACGACTGTAACAAATTGTTCTTTAATTGAAAATAAATGACACGCTTCGATCAATTCTAGACCTTTATTCATTAAAGTCGCAGAATCAACTGAAATTTTACGCCCCATTGACCAATTTGGGTGCTTACATGCCTGTGCAGGCGTTACATTTTTTAATTCATCTAAACGATGATTCAAAAAAGGACCGCCAGAAGCAGTCAATAACACCTGTTTCACCCCTAGTTGAGGTTCACCATGACGTTCGATTTGTAAATAATTTTGAGGAAGACATTGGAAAATTGCATTATGTTCAGAGTCAACAGGTAGCAATAACGCTTGATATTCTTTTGCTGCTTGAAGCATCAAATCGCCAGACATTACCAGCGCTTCTTTATTTGCAAGCAATACACGCTTACCTGCTTTGACTGCTGCCAAAGTTGGCAGCAAGCCTGCCGCACCGACGATTGCAGCCATCACCACATCCACTTCAGGATGTTCTGAAACAGCAATTAAACCTGCTTCATCGGTTAAAATTTCGATATTTTGAATATTTTCAGCTTTAAAATATTGTTGCAGTTCATCCACTTTTTCTGATGGAACAACAACGCATTTCGGTCGATACTGTTTACATATTTCAGTGAGTTCTTTTATTCGACTATATCCAGTGACTGCAAATACTGAATATTGATCGGGATGCTGTTCTAAAATTTTTAAAGTACTGCGCCCGATAGACCCTGTTACACCTAATATACAAACAGATTGTGACATCTATAAATCTACACCAATAAGTTTTAAAACATACATGCCTGCTGCAAAAATTGGAGCTGCAGCAAGTAATGAATCAATACGATCAAGTACACCACCATGACCTGGTAGAATACGACCTGAATCTTTAATTCCAGCACGGCGTTTGATCATCGATTCAAACAAATCACCGAGTACTGAACTGAACACTGTCACAATAGATAAAACAAGAAAAAGGATATGTTGTGAAAGCGTTAAATGGAGATAACTTGCTTGAACTGCAATAATAATAATTGCAACTGTCACAATTCCCCCAAACAAACCTTCAATTGATTTGTTTGGGCTTACATCAGGTGCAAGTTTCCTTTTGCCAAATTTACGTCCAACAAAATATGCACCACTATCTGCACCCCAGACCAACAGGAACAAATACATCAACCACCAAGGCGATTGATTCCATACATATAAAACCGCGGTAATCGCAGCACTGATTAACACCAAGCCCACAATATACAAAGTGGCATTGTACCAACCATCATATTCAGGATATTGTTTTACCCAATAAAGACTACATAACCATGTCAAAATAGAAGCACTCCAGAGGATGAGTGCTAAATCATTATAATACAATGCTAAACCTGAAACTAAAGCCGTGATCAAACCAAAGCCTGAAGCTTTGATTTTGTTTACGCCCTCAGACTCATGTGGCATGAGTTTAAACCACTCATAACCAGCTGCCCCAGCTGCGACAATCATTAACCCGATCATTGGATATGGCGACTTTGTTGCAAACATACAACTCAAGACTACTGCCACCAAAACCAATGCGGTTATAATCCGCTCTAACATTATAAATTCTCTATATGTTCTTGTTGAAGTTGTTCAGAGGTTTTTCCAAAACGTCGCTCACGACCTGAAAAAACATTGAACGCATGATCTAACTCTTGAACAGTAAACTCAGGCCATAAGGTATCTGTGAAATACAATTCAGCATAAGCTGCCTGCCAGAGCAAAAAGTTAGATAATCGATAATCACCACCAGTACGAATCAACAGATCCACTGCTGGCAAATCCCCTAAACTAATTTGTTGTGCAAATAATTCAGTATTAATTTGATTCACATCAATATGTTGATCTTTAACTTGTTGCGCAAGTCGACGAGCAGTATCGGCAATATCCCACATACCACCATAACTAATCGCAATTGTTAACGTCATGTTACTGAACTTAGCAGTCATTTGTTCTGCATGCAACATTAATTCACGTAGCGCTGGAGAAAGCCGACTACGGTCACCAATAAATCTCAATGAAATCTCAAACTTCACCATACGCGGAATTTGTTCATGAATCGTGTCTTCCAACAATTTCATTAACAAATCAACTTCGTACTGTGGTCGATTCCAATTTTCACTGGAAAATGCAAATACAGTTAATGCACGTACGCCTACTTTGCGGCAATGCTCTACAATCGGATCAAGGACATTTTTTCCTTCACGGTGCCCATCACCTTTTTGTAGTTGTTTCTTTTTTGCAAAACGATTGTTGCCATCCATAATGATGGCAACATGTTTTGGAAGATGATTGTCTTCAGTTGTGGTCATCAGAAATCTTAGACCTTCATCAATTCAGCTTCTTTAGCAGCTAAACGTTTTTCAACTTCAGCAACAAATTTGTCAGTAATTTTTTGAATATCATCACCTGCACGACGCTCATCATCTTCAGAAATTTCTTTTTCCTTCAATAACGCCTTAATATCGCCCAAAACATCACGACGAATATTACGGATCGCAACTTTGGCATTTTCAGCTTCAGTACGTGCAACTTTCTGCATGTCTTTACGTGTTTCTTCAGTCAAAGCTGCCATCGGCACACGAATCGCATCAGCAGTAATCGGGTTCAAACCTAAGTCAGACTCACGAATGGCTTTATCAATTGCACTCACCATATTACGTTCAAAAGGTTGAACCAATAAAGTACGTGAATCTTCAACGCCTACGTTTGCAACTTGGTTTAATGGTACGTCAGAACCATAGTAAGGAACCATAACACCGTTAAGGATTGATGGATGCGCACGACCTGTACGAACCTTTGCAAAACCATGATCCAAAGACTCGAGTGATTTATTCATACGGTCTTCAGCGTCTTTTTTAAGATCGTTAATCATATGATCTTCCTTACTTATTTATCTAAATGTGTATAACGTAAAATTGCAGTAGTATAAAGAGCTTTATAGCTCACGTCATTAATTCAAATGAACTTGGTTAAAATAACTTTCATTCAAATGATTAATTGGTAACATGAGTACCCTCTTTTTCCCCCATAACCACAGAAAGCAAAGCACCAGACTTATTCATATCAAAAACTTGTAATGGCACATTGTGGTCACGGCATAAGCAAATTGCAGTTAAATCCATAACACCCAGTTTCTCATCTAAAACTTGATCGAAACTTAAAGTATCGTATTTTACAGCATCATCATATTTGCTTGGGTCTTTATTGTAGACACCATCAACTTTAGTTGCTTTTAAAATAAGGTCTGCTTCGATTTCAATACCACGTAAACATGCAGCTGTATCTGTCGTAAAGAATGGATTACCTGTACCCGCTACAAATACACACACTTCGCCTTGAGTTAAATGGCGAATCGCATCACGGCTTGAATATGATTCAACCACAGCACCGATCGGAAGCGCTGACATTAAACGTGTTTTGATATTACGACGCACCAATGCATCACGTAATGCCAAACCATTCATTACAGTTGCCAACATACCCATTTGGTCACCTGTTACACGACCAACCAGACCATCTTTTTGCAACTGGCTACCACGATATAAGTTACCACCGCCCACGACGATACCGACTTGCACACCTAAACCGACCAAATGCGCAATTGATAATGACATTTGATCTAAGACTGGAGCATCAATCCCCATGTCTTTATTTCCTGCAAGCGCCTCACCTGAAAGTTTCAGCAAAATGCGCTCATAACGTGGCTTTTTAGAATCTAACATCACAAAACTCCAATACTCATATCTACAATTTATTTAAAATTTTATTTATCTTTAGATCATTCAATCTTGAATCTAAACGTAATGCATTTAAGCTGATTTGATCTTGATTAACTTTGCAAATAAATCATATTCATCTGCATCGGTAATTTCGACTTCTAATAAATCACCTGCTTTGATCACTGACTTATCAATATCTTCAACAAAGACATTACCATCAATTTCTGGGGCATCTGCATAAGAACGCGCTACAGCAACAGGGAATTCTTCCTCCAAGTCATCAACCAATACCGTCATGGTTTGACCAATTCGACGTTGAAGTTTCTCAGCTGAAATCGCTTGTTGAACTTCCATAAAACGTTCATAGCGCTGTTGTTTAATCTCTTCAGGCACATGATCTGGAAGATCGTTTGCTGTTGCACCTTCTACAGGTGAATAAGTAAAGCACCCCACACGATCAAGTTTGGCTTCTTGCAACCAATCCAACAACATTTGGAAATCTTCTTCAGTTTCACCAGGGAAACCGACAACAAATGTTGAACGAATGACCAATTCTGGGCATTTTTCACGCCATAATTTTAGACGTTCCAATGTATTTTCACTGTGAGCTGGTCGCTTCATCAACTTTAAGATGCGCGTACTGGCGTGTTGAAAAGGAATATCTAAATAAGGAAGAATTTTGCCTTGTGCCATTAAATCAATCACAGCATCCACATGTGGATAAGGATAGACATAATGCAAACGCACCCAAATTCCAAGCTGACCGAGTGCTTCACACATGTCATAGAATTTAGTTTTTACAGGCTGACCATTCCAAAAATCCAACTTATATTTGGTGTCTACACCATAAGCTGAAGTATCTTGGGAAATGACTAAAACTTCTTTTACGCCCGCTTTCTTTAGCGCCTGAGCTTCATTCAGTACAGAACCTACTGGACGAGAAACAAGATCACCACGCATGCTAGGAATAATGCAGAATGTGCAACGGTGGTTACAGCCTTCTGATATTTTTAAATATGCATAATGTTTTGGGGTCAAACGAATACCTTGTTCAGGAACAAGGTCAATAAAAGGATTGTGTTTCGGTGGTTCTGGAACGTACTCATGTACCGCTTCCATGACTTCTTGATATGCTGCTGCACCTGTTACTTTTAAAACATTCGGATGCATTTGGCGAATTTTATCTTCATCTTTACCTAAACAGCCAGTCACAATAACACGGCCATTTGCACTCATTGCTTCGCCAATGGCGTCGAGTGACTCCTGTACTGCAGATTCAATGAATCCACATGTATTTACAACGACAAGATCAGCACCATCATAATCCGATGCTACATCATAACCCTCAGTCTTTAACTGAGTTAAAATTCGTTCAGAATCTACCAATGCCTTAGGACAACCTAAAGATACAAAACCGACTTTGGGGGACTTCATGAATTACGCTCCACTATATTCCGCGTATTGTATGACTTTTCTAGAGATAAAAATAGGTAAAAAAGGTACTCTTTATCCATTGCACCAAAATAAAACCAAGTCGAATATTAATTCCTTACAATGCACCATTTTGGAACACTATAATCATAGCGTAGTATATCTCTCGATGTTAAATCTTTAACTAAGAGCGATTTATGCGCATTTTTTATAAGTCGTGTAAGAAAACTGCGCAATTTATAAAAGTTGGCGTGTATTTTGCTTTATAAGCGCACGATATTGAATAAATGTGCATTCCAAAATACAGGAATGAAAATTGAGGTGCAGATGCCATTGCGCTATTTTAAGACAGGAACGTTCTGCTAATGGATCAATACCCAACAATTGACTACCGACTACTTGTGGATAATTTAACCACAGCAATCCTTTTGGTCGATTGTAACTTAAATATTTTTTATCTAAATTCATCATGTGAAGCATTGTTTGATATCAGCCTCTTACGTGCTGCCGGTCAACCCGTAATCAATTTACTGCATGCACCCAATGATAGCTTTAATACTTTGGAAGCACTCACCAATAGCATGAAAACAGGGCAAGCCTACACCCGCCGTGAAGCTATCATCAATGTAAACTTTAGAGATATGCATGTCGATTACTCAGTTTCTCAACTCAATACTGGACGACCTTATCACCCACTACTATTGATTGAACTCAACCCAATCGATCGTATGTTGAAAATTTCCAAAGAAGAAAACTTAATTCAACAACATCAAGTTGCACGTCAGTTGATTCGCGGTGTTGCACATGAAATTAAAAATCCTTTAGGCGGTATCCGTGGTGCAACTCAACTTCTTGCTCGTAGCCTAAATGATCCACAATATGCTGAATTTACCGACATTATCATCAGTGAAGTGGATCGCTTAAGGAATCTTGCCGATACCATGCTCGGTTCACGTCAACTGCCAAGTTATGAACCTGTCAATGTCCATGAACCTTTAGAACGTGTGCGCTCACTGATTGTCAATCAAACCAAAAAGAAAATTAAAATTACCCGTGATTACGATTTGTCATTACCTGATGTAAAGGCTGATCGTGATCAACTGATTCAAGTAATGTTAAATATCAGCGTGAATGCCGTTCAAGCCATGACAGAAAATCGAGAGTTTTTCGTAGACCATCAACCTGAACTCACCTTACGCACACGTATTCAACGCCTCGTCACAATTAATGGTGTCTTAAATAAGTCTGCGATTCGTATCGACATTCAAGACAATGGACCAGGTGTCCCTGAAGAAATTTTAGAATCCGTGTTCTACCCTTTGGTTACAGGTCGTGCCAAAGGGACTGGTCTTGGATTAAGCATCGCACAAAATATCATGCATCAACATAACGGAATGATTGAATGCCAATCAATTCCAGGAAAAACAGTATTTAGCTTATATTTACCTTGGGAGACTCACCATGTCGCATAATAAAATCTGGGTAATTGATGATGACCGCGCTATGCGTTGGGTCTTAGAAAAAACATTTAAAGAAGAAGGTTTTGATGTTACCAGTTTTGAAGAAGCTCAGTCTGCTTTAGACCAACTTCCACATGATGCACCAGATGTGATCCTGACTGATATTCGTATGCCAGGTATTGATGGTTTGACTTTTTTAGGCAAAGTCAAAAGCAACTATCCAGACTTACCTGTCATCATCATGACTGCACATTCAGATTTAGAATCAGCCGTTTCAAGCTATCAAACTGGTGCTTTTGAATACCTACCAAAGCCTTTCGATATTGATGAAGCTTTGGCTTTGGTGAATCGTGCGATCTTACATATCAATAAGTTACAACAACAAGAATCTGCCAAAGCTGCACCAATTCAATCGACTGAAATTATCGGTGAATCTCCTGCAATGCAGGAAGTGTTCCGAGCAATTGGACGCCTTTCACAGTCTCATATCACTGTTTTAATTAATGGTGAATCTGGTACTGGTAAAGAGCTGGTTGCACACGCCCTGCATCGCCATTCACCACGTAGCAGCAAGCCTTTTATTGCACTCAATATGGCGGCAATTCCAAAAGATTTGATCGAAACTGAATTATTCGGTCATGAAAAAGGTGCTTTCACGGGTGCAAACACACAACGTCAAGGTCGTTTTGAACAAGCCAATGGCGGAACACTTTTTCTTGATGAAATTGGCGATATGCCGTTTGAAACACAAACTCGTCTACTTCGTGTATTAGCAGATGGTGAGTTTTACCGTGTTGGTGGTCATATTCCTGTTCGTGTAGATGTTCGTATTGTGGCTGCAACGCATCAAGATTTAGAAAAATTGGTGCATGATGGACGTTTCCGTGAAGATTTATATCATCGCCTGAACGTAATTCGCATTCACATTCCAAAACTTGCACATCGCGCTGAAGACATTCCAATGTTAGCACAACACTTTCTTGCTCGTGCAGGCAAAGAACTCGGTGTTAGTCCTAAAATTTTACGTCCAGAAACCCAAGAATATATTCAAAAACTGCCTTGGCCTGGAAATGTGCGTCAGCTAGAAAATACTTGCCGTTGGCTAACCGTCATGATCACGGGGCGTGAAGTTTATCCAGAAGACCTGCCTTCTGAGTTAAAACAAATTCCAATTAAATCAGATGCTACTGTTCATGCGCAGTCTGGAGTGGATCGTATCGCCTTACACCATTGGGATGAGTTATTGGGACAATGGGCGATTCAAAAACTTAAAAATGGTGAGATGAAAATCCTAGACATTGCCACACCAATGTTTGAGCGCACACTCATTAATGCTGCCTTACAACAAACACGTGGTCGTAAACGTCATGCTGCCGAACTACTTGGTTGGGGACGTAATACTTTAACACGCAAACTCAAAGAGTTAGGCATGGACTCTGTTGAAGACGATGAGGAAGAAGATAAGTCTATTCTTACAGAATAATATTCAAAGCACTTAAATCTATAAAAAATAATAGTTTACTCCAACCATATTCTCAAAGAATATGGTTGTTTTTTCTTTAAGCATAGTAAAGAATAGCCACGTTAAATTTAACCTTGATCATCTAGGATTAAAATGAAAAAGACCGTTGCTGTATTGAGCATATTATCCATATTCAGTGTGGCTTGTTCTAAAAATGAACCACATGACAGCATACAGCTTGAACAACAACAAAAAGTAAACAGCATTAAAAAAAATCAAAAGCTGAATTCGGATGACTGCTTTCAATTAGAGCCTAGCTTTGAATTTACACTCAATAATGATGATTTCAATATAAAAATTGAATCGACTGAATTTAACAATCAGAAAGCCATTGCGGTGATTAAAACTGGAAATGGTATTCGCACAGACTATATTTATGATCTCACTGGTCGCACCATGTTGGCAAATTTAGATTACGGCATTGCTGCATTAGGTTCAAACCCGAATGAAGTTCTGGTAAAAACTACTTTCCAAGCTCCATTACCTACTTTTCCATCTAACATGAAACCTCAACAAAAGTTTCCCATGACTTATAATGCTGTCATCCAATCACAAACTGATGAAAATGATAAAACTGAGAATAATAAAACGATTGAAGTTCAATTTGTTGGTTTCGAAGATCTAAAATTCATTGATAATAATAACAATACTTTAGAGTTTAATCAGGCTTGTCATTTTAAATCTCAGCTCGAAGACGAAACACTTGATGAATGGTATGCGCAAGGTTTTGGTCAAATCAAATTTGTCCGCACAAAAGCTAATGGCGACGTCAAATCTAGTGAAGCGATTGGAGATGAACCTTAAATCAAGATCAAAATGATATAAGCATATTTACTGTGATTAATGATATTTTTTAAGACTTTGGCATTTGCTTTAGTCTTAAATAACGCTTTAGACGAAATGTCGTTAAAAATGCTAAAAACGAATAAAAAGAAACCCTAAAAGCAGGTTTTTGATAAATTAATAATTGCCAATCTCGCTTGTAAATAAAGCTAAATCGAAGTGAATATTCATCTAGGATCTCACAACCTGAATAGCTATCAGTTTCATAAGGTACACCCACCCATAGCTTATCCAGAACATCACGCCCGATTTCAATTAGATAAATATTTAAACTTTCTTCAAAAATCACATTATCCGTTGTAAATAATAAGTAACGATTATCAGCTACATAAAGGGCCTGTTCTAACACTTCACCCCGCACATAAATCTGCGTTGCAACACCATCTAAATAAACCTCACAAAGGGTTTCTCTATAATCATTTGCAGGTTTTATCACTATTAACTTAATGTTTTTTATTATTTTCATATCAATGTCTTAAACGAACAAATAAGTAATAAAAAAGCCAATATAAATTGGCTTTTTACGCATTCATTAGAACAATGAATTTACTTTAAAAATCCTGAAACCAAATTCATCACATTTTGAATATCATCATTTGCTTCATTGTGATCTGTTGAATCACCCTGCGGAGTCAAAGAATCGATGATTTGTGGCAATACAGTCGAAATTGCACCATAAACTTCATTGGTCGGTACATTTGCTTGTTGTGCAACTTGCTCTACTTGCTGACCACCGAATAAACCTTGAATTTGTTGAACATCAACACCACCATTACCTTGTGATGGATCCACCCAACTTTGTACCTGGCCACCTAGACCCGCGCCTTGCAATTTAGCCAAGGCACCTTGCAAACCACCATTCTGCTGAATCCAACCTAGAATCAACGGTACAACTGCGATCAGCAATGAAGAACCATTAAATCCACTTGATTGTTGTGGCGCTTGTTGTTGCTGACCACCCGTTAATCCGCCAAGAACCGATCCAAGCACACCACCCAATCCGCCTTGTGATTGTTGTTGCCCACCGCCCAAACCACCAAGTACTGAACCTAGAACACCACCCAAGCCACCACCTAGCCCGCCTTGTGATTGTTGTTGTCCGCCAAGCGCTTGTTTCGCTAAAATTTCTACAATATTCGATAAATCGGTCATGGTTATTCCCTTTTCTAAGTTTTATGACTCGTGTACAGCATACTTGGCTTTAGAATATTCACCAAATTGAAATTGTTAAATTTTGCAATAAGTTAAAAGTTATTTTTATCTCAAGGAAAATCAAATTACCAACGGAATTTATTCCAGTTTTCAGGGTTTGCCCAAAACTTAGAATTAAACCAATCTGGCACATGTTTATAAGTCAAAATATTAAATTGCCAGAGTGCAAAATCATTTTCATGCGAAGTTTTATCAATCAATTGCGTAAAACCCAATGCACGTAATAATTGTTCATCATCAAGCTTACATGTCACAACTATTCGTTTTGCAAATAAATCACGCAGTTTCACTAGGAGTTGTGATTTCTGTGATTCTGATACATTTGACATTTCATCTGTATCCAATAACACAAATCCCAAATCATATCGCTGAGTAAAAGGCAGATTTAAAAGCTCAGATGCGTTAAAATGAAACCATTGAATTGAATGATTTGTATTGTATTGCGCTAAATTTTGCCCAATACACAATGCAGTTTGAATTGGCTGTTCTTGCGATAAATCGTCTAGCATAGAAGTGATGACATTTTGCTCAGCCATAACTGCACCTATTTTTGAGTGAGTAATTAAACATGGAACTACAAGGCATTTGCCATAAAATGCATGCAGGTCTTAGAGACCTTAGTTTAACTGATCAGCAAACACATAAGGCAAATGTTGAATATAAATTTATTTTAGATCGTTCAGAAATCGAGCTTCCATTTAGTTTAGGGCAAGAAATTGAACTTGAAGCGACTGGGAATATTTATTGTGTATCGTGTGGTGCTAAAACCCCGAAATCCTACTCTCAAGGGCATTGTTTCAAATGTATGAAGACCAAAGCATCTTGTGATATGTGCATTATGAAGCCTGAGACTTGTCATTATCATTTAGGCACATGTCGTGAAGAAAGTTTTGCGCAAGAAGTTTGTTTTCAACCACATATTGTTTATTTAGCCAATTCAAGTGCCTTAAAAGTCGGTATTACACGTTTAGGACAAATGCCAACGCGTTGGTTAGACCAAGGCGCAACTCAAGCTCTACCGATCATGAAAGTGGGTTCACGCCGTCTTTCAGGTCAGCTTGAAGTCATGTTTGGTACACAAGTGGCAGATAAAACTGATTGGCGTAAATTGCTGAAAGGTGAAGCTGATCCGATTGATTTAATAACTATTCGGGACGAGTTATTGACTGAGTTTGAACCTCAAATTGAGTTAATTCGTGATGAATTCAGCATGAGCTTGGATTTTAATGAAAATGTTGAAATTTTGGAAAATGAACTCCCTCGTGAATTTGTCTACCCTGTTGATCTATACCCTGAAAAGATCAAATCGCATAACTTGGACAAAACACCAATTATTCGTGGCAAGCTGCAAGGGATTAAAGGTCAATATCTGATCATGGATACAGGTGTGATTAATATCCGTAAATATACAGGTTATGAGCTAAAGCTTCGTGCAGAATAACCTTTGTATTATGCCAGTTTGATATTATTCAAATTATAGCTCCACCTATGATAGCCCCTAAATTAGGGGCTATTTATTTTGCGATTACCGTCCATCATTTAACCACCTCTCATTGACAATATCTATTGTCAATTCAAACCAATCTGCTTTAATTGATTCTAAATTTCAAAATTGAAATAACAAATCAAGGAAACTAGATGCAAAATTATAATATTCGAGGCATTTTCCTACTCAGCTTAGTCGCTGCCATTACAGCGACAATATGCGATGGTTATCATGTTTACACACTCACATTAAGCTATCCTAATCCTTTACTTTTCAACCAAGCGTGGTGGGTCTTTCCTAGTTTTTTTCTTGCTTTTGCTTCTATGGCAATCAACTATTTACAACTTATTCATGCTTTACCAAATACAATTGCCACTACAGAAAGTCAAACATCAGGATCTCTAGAACACTTAATTGAGAGCTTAATCCTTTTTGTAATGGTCTACTTACTCAGTGTCTTTGGTAACAATGATCCAAGCATGCTCAGCATCATTTTTTACAGTACTTTTATTATCCGTTTATTTTTCAGTTATGAACGAATTTTTTTAACCATTATTGCGATAATACTAGCTATTGCTGGAATGTTCTTTGAAGGTTTATTATCACATTTTGAACTGGTTGCGTATCATCATGTCGATATTTTCTATGTCCCATGGTGGTTGGGCGGTTTATATATGCACGGTGCTTTTGCTCTAAGAAGTGGTATGAGATATTTTGTGTATAACAAATAAATCTATACATGGATTGAGGACAAGTTTCCTCAATCCCGATTCAATTTAAAATACCTAAAATCGCCTGAACAGGATCTTCACTATTTCCCGCTAAAAGCTTCTTATGCATGGTGATTAACTGCATTACCTGAATTTGCGCTGTTTCCTGATTCATTAATTTTTCAATTTCGTTGGCGAGGTTTTCAGGTGTCGCATCAGACTGAATCAATTCTTGAATCGCCTTTTTACCCGCAATGATATTGGGTAAAGAATAATACGGAATTTTGACCAATAACTTTGCAATCACATACGTCAACCAATTTAGCTTATAAAACGTCACCATTGGGCGATGCAACAACAAAGCCTCAAGCGTAGCAGTACCAGAAGCCAATGCCACAATATTGGCAGCATTCATTACCTGACGACCTATTTTTGACTCTTTATCTGTATTTTCTAACAAGTGAATATTAGACACTAGGTCACTTGGATATTGCTTCAATAATTCTTCAATTTGCTGCTTACGCAAATCATTAATTGCAGGAATCAGAAATTGATAATCTGGATACTTTTTGTGAATAATTTGAGCCGCATCTAAAACCAACGGCCCTAAGCGCTCAATCTCACCACGACGACTACCTGGTAAAAGCGCGATATGTTTTTGACTAATATCTAAGCCTAACTCTTGTTTTGCATCTAAAATTGGATTTTGTAATGGCAATGCACTTGCAAGCGGGTGCCCCACAAATGCAGCAGCAACATCAAACTTTTTATAAAAGGCTTTTTCAAATGGGAATAAACACAATACCAGATCAATACTGGCTTTGATGCCATGCACACGTCCTTGTCGCCATGCCCATACCGATGGACTCACATACTGAACTGTTTTAATCGGAAGATTTTTTTGTTTTAAACTTTTAGAAAGACGTAAATTAAAATCAGGTGCGTCGATTCCAATAAAAATATCGACAGGATTTTCAGTCCACTTTTCCACCAGACCATCACGCACAGCGAATAGTTTTTTGAGATCTTTAAGAACCTCAACAATTCCCATGACTGATAAAATATCCATCGGATAAAAACTATTAAAACCTTCCGCGATCATCTGAGGACCACCGATACCCTCAAACTCAACATCAATACCTTGTTCACGAAAACTACGGATCAGTTTAGCGCCTAAAGTATCTCCAGATACTTCACCCACCACAATTCCAATTTTAAGTTTTCGATTTTGCAAGACATTCTTCCCATTTAGCAGTCTAGGTGCATCATATCATACTCATTTATATTTCATAAAAATGCTTAAAAACAAATAAGCCCTTCTTTTCATACAAAAGACATGTTTAAACATGCATGAAGATCATTGAAATATCTAACCGATGCTTTCACCACGATGTCATTATGATCCAATTTGGTTGTAACCTCCTTTGCGATGCACACCTCAATATAATGTACAAATAATCTCCATTTAATACACTTTTCAATGATTTTTTATTCAACACCACCCTATTCGTCCTAAAATGATTTAGCAACTCAAGCAATTGAGCAACTTCAACGCTGACTTAGCTTAACAATATTCAACCCAAACACACTTACACCAATAAGGAATCGTTATGGATAAATTACAAAAAATCACCTGCGTTGCAGACATGCAGGAAATTTATCACCGACGCGTACCTAAAATGTTTGTTGATTATTGTGATTCAGGTTCTTGGACTGAGCAAACTTGGCGACAAAATTCGGAAGACTTTAAAAAATATTTATTCCGCCAGAAAGTTTTGGTCGATATGGATAACCGCTCTGTTGCAACAAAGATGCTAGACCAACAGGTGGCAATGCCTGTTGCACTTGCACCGACTGGCTTGATCGGTATGCAACATGCGGATGGTGAGATCCTAGCTGCAAAAGCTGCTGAAAAGTTCGGTATTCCATACATTATGTCAACCATGAGCATCTGCTCAATCGAGGATGTCGCAGCAGCGACAACCAAACCTTTTTGGTTTCAACTCTACATGATGAAAGATCGTGAGTTTATGAAACAACTGATTCAGCGTGCAAAACAAGCAAAATGTTCTGCACTTGTATTGACCGCAGATTTGCAAATCATGGGGCAACGCCATAAAGATATTAAAAATGGATTATCTGCGCCGCCCAAACTAACTCTTGGCAATCTCATTAACATGTGCACTAAACCTACTTGGTGTTTAGGCATGCTTAGTACAAAACGACACAGTTTTGGCAATATCGTGGGACATGTTGAAGGCATCAGCAATACAGGTTCATTGTCCGCATGGACAACCGAACAGTTTGACATGCAACTCAGTTGGAAAGATGTGGAATGGGTTAAACAACAATGGGGTGGTAAACTGATTATCAAAGGTGTCATGGAAGTTGACGATGCAATTTCTGCTGTACACGCAGGTGCAGATGCAATAGTGGTATCCAATCATGGTGGTCGTCAATTAGACAGCGCCCCTTCAACCATTTCCGTTTTAGAAGAAATCGTCCTCGCTGTCGGTGAGCAAACTGAAGTTTATATCGACAGTGGTATTCGTACTGGACAAGATGTTTTAAAAGCCATTGCTTTAGGTGCGAAAGGCTGTCTAATCGGACGAGCGTTCATATATGGTTTAGGTGCATATGGCGAGCAAGGTGTTTATCGCGTTCTGGAAATTTTAAAGAAAGAGCTTGACCTTAGTATGGCTTTTTGTGGCAAGGTCAATATTCAAGATGTGGACAAAAGTATTTTAAGGTAATGACTGACAATAAAGCATATATTAACGCCAATCTCAACTTTTAATTAGGGTTTCAAGCTGTATAGGAGGATTCCCTAATTTCATATTTAGAATAACTGAAAGAGTATGTGAAAGAATCTTGCGAACAATTCGATGTGTTAAATGCCACAGATCTTTTGCCCTTACTTTTTGAATGTTGAATCGGTCAGTCAACTGACCGATAACAGTTTCAATTTTCCTTCGAGCATTCATCAATATTCTGATTGATTCTTTTGGTCTTAGATCAACCATATTTCGTCTATAAGGTGTTTGTAAGTCTAAATATTGATGCCTAAAATATTGTTTTAATTCAGGTCTTATATATCCCTTATCCGCTCCCAATAAACCATAAATGTTTTGTGTAATTTCAGGTGCAACATCTCTTTCATCACAATTTGCTGGAGCAAAAGTATAGTTCGTAATCATCCCTGATAAATTAATCACGATATGCCCTTTAAACCCATAATATTTTTCCTGTTTTGCCGCACAATAACTAAAGCCTGCTGATGCTTTAAAGTTTCTATGCTTTTTTGCTCTCGCATAACGACAGACAGGAATCGGTAAACCATCCATAAAATGAATATTATCAGCACCAAAACGAGAACTTAGTTTTGCTGTAATTTGTTGATTAATATTCCATAAATTTGCACAATGCTTGCAGAAATTAGGATATGAACCTAACTGAGGAAACCACTCAATCCAATTATGCTTGAAATACATCCAGATATTTTTATCTGAATCTAGGCTGAGAAACTCTCCAACAATTTGCATGGTGATAATTTCAATATCACTTAAAGCAGGTGGAAAACCTCTGGTTCTTAAGGGTTTTGTGACAAT